>DASZFN010000163.1:0-4543 GCA_035939715.1 Gemmataceae bacterium
TCAATTTGTCCTGGCGAAAGTAGGCGAGACCCCGGTTGTTGTACGCCATGCCGAGCCGGGGGTTAAGCTGGATGGCGTGCGAGCAATCTTCGATACCCCTGGCATGGTCGCCCATGTCGGAAAAGGCAAGCCCCCGGTTGGAATAGGCCTCGGGGAGCTGCGGGTTAAGGCGGATGGCTTCGTCGTACGCTGCAATGGCCATGGCATACTGTTTCTGTCTATAGTAAGCGAGCCCTTCGTTGTTTTTGGCCACGGCATCCCGCATGACGGCAACGTGAACCGCCCATTGTCGGACCCAAAGCCCGACGACAACCAAGCCGGCGAGAAGCAGCACGGTGAGAATGACGGCACCTGCCACGACCCATTTCCACGTCTGCGGCGGCCGTGCGCGCCGCCTTAAATCCAACGCGGTGGCAGGGAGCACATCGGCAATATCGGTCGGGGTTCTACGATGCGACGGCGGATGTCCGCCGCGGAATTCATCGGTCATGTCTGCGGACCTCAGGCGCGGAAGCAAGGGGGGGGAAGTGATTTCAGCATATCAAAGATCGGGCCAAGTCGCTGGACACATCCGAGCGGATCGTGAGATTTTCTCGGCCGCGCCTCGCACGGCCGGCTTTCAACGGCTGCTAACTCGTTTCAGAAGGCCCGTCATACAACGCCATCTCCTCGGCAGTTGGCGCCTCGATTATCTCGGCCCACCGCTGCACCTGCTCTCGCGTGATCGGCGGATCTTCGGTCCCCCGACGTTGGATTCGGTCAAAGAGTACGTCGCTTGGCGCAGAGACGTAATGCAATTCGACGGCCGCACCGAGCGCTTTTGCGCCAAGCCGCAACGCGTCACGCTCGGATCGTCCCCAAGTGCCCCATTCAATGATGACGGTCAGACCGAACGTCAAAAGCTGTTGCGCCAAATTCCACTGGAATGCCTCTATCTTTGCTCGTCTGGCTTCATCCCAGACGTCGATCGCGAGCTGTTGCATCCAATCATCGGGGCAAAACCGAACTGCGTGCAGAGCCCGTTCTAACTGCTTGGCGCGCGTCGTCTTTCCTGCGCCCGGCAGGCCGCACACAATGATCAATCTCGGCCCGCCGCCCTCCGTCTTCATATACCTCTCCTTGCCCATCGCATCAGCAAGCCTGACGGGATTATCCGGATTCTGGTTCGCCCTCTTTTTTCAGAATACCTTTGGGCCCTTCCGGCGATTGTAGCGCAGGCCGGAACAGGCCAGATTACCGAGAGCCGTCAGTCCGCCGTGCGGGCGCGGGATGCCAGCGGACTGGTATCCAAGGTGTCCATGGTCCGTAGCCACCAGCTACTGACTACTGTCTGCTGACTACTGACCACGGCCCCGCGCTCTCCGACCCTCCGCCCTCAGAGCCACGCCAGCTGCTTGCGGGTGTTCCGGGGCATAAACGAGCGCAACCGTCAAGAGCATTCCGACCTCTCCGGCAAGAATTCGGCGACTTTTTCCAAGACCGCCACAGAGCGCCAGGTCAATTGGCGAACAAATTAATGAGAATTTTCCTTCGGACAAGTTTTCCGGCTCGGAATGTCCGAAAAGGGGAATCCTGTCCCCTGGCAAAGCAGGCACGGCAGCCTTGCCGATCTTCCCCAGGGCTGTTGACGCCCAGTCGCGCGTCTGCGCATCTTCGCCTGCTAACGCCTCGATAAGGGCGGGAATAGCGTCTGCTGAGAAATGGGTAATTTCGCGGCGGTTGCCAGGGACTTTCTTGATTGCATCGACATGAACTCCTGGCTGAAAAGCTGCCTGCCAAAGGATCACAATCGTGAGCAAAGGGATTGTCATGGCTTTCTCCGGTCAATACGCGGTCCACAAAGCGCCAAGGTCGGACACCGCAAGGATGTCGATAAACGGCCGCTTCTCTTTGGTACTCCGCAAACGGACATGAAACCCGTCAAGGAAAGGACGGATTTTTTGAACGGAGGACTCGGCGGATTTTGTTGACGGCCGCCGATGAGACTAGGAGTAAGGTCTGAAACGGAGTTTCAGGGAGTGCGTTCCCAAAAGGAGTTTGGGAACGAGTGACAGGCTACCGGAGAGCAGGCTCATTCTCCACGCTGCCGTAGCAAGCGAAGCCAAGAACGCTGTTCTTCCAGGAGCGCACGCTGCTCTTCAAGCAACGTCATCTCTTGCTTGCGCAATTCCTCAAGGGCTCTGAGCATGTCGCGGTAACGCGTCAACAGTCGCTCCTGTTCCATCTGTAAGCGACGGCGCGATCGATGGGCCACCAGAGCGGGCCGATTGAGCCGGAGACGATTCAGCGTAAACTCGCCTGTCACGGTCGTCGGGTAAAGCCGCCCATCGGCCAGAAGCAGCAGATGCACATCGCGTGCTTCCTGGCGCGGGTTCCAAAGCGAAGCATCGCCAGCCTGCAGCGGCCAGTAGTCGGCCTTGTAGAGGTTGCAGCGAAAACAGCAATACAGGAGGTTCTCGAATCCGTCTGAGCCGCCTCGTGAGCGAGGCTGAAAATGATCCGTCGTCAGCGGTCCGCCGCTATCCGTCTCCGTCACGCTGCAATACTCGCAGGCGTAGCGTGCCCGCGCGCGGACTTCATCCAGCAGCGATTTGCCGAGCGTCATGCTGTCTGCGCCTTGGATCGCTTGGTCGCCTGAGCTTGAAGTTTGAGGATCTCGTCGCGTATGCGGCTATTTTCGGCGGTCAATTCCTGGATGTGCTGAGTGATCGTTTGAAGTTCACGGTTGGCGGCCTGTACCTGTGCTTGCATGCCGATGAGCACGGGGGATGCATTAGGGCTGGCCAGCGCTGCTTGTTCGTCAGCGTCTTGCTGAGCATACCAGGTGTCCAGGCAGGCCTGTTCGTCTGCGGAGAGCGTCAGG
Organism: Gemmataceae bacterium; assembly: GCA_035939715.1. Lineage (GTDB taxonomy): Bacteria > Planctomycetota > Planctomycetia > Gemmatales > Gemmataceae > DASZFN01. Next base: position 2,864 of record DASZFN010000163.1, read on the forward strand.
CCGCGCGTTCGTTTGTCATGCAGCGCTTGCAAGGCTTCATTGGTCATGGTAGAGCGTTCGCCTGGTTTGGTTTGGTTCTTTCCCCCAGGTCATTCTAGCAGAGGAAGGACGGACGAACGAAGCCCGCTCAACCAGCGGTAAAGAACTCAGCCGTGCCTTCAAAGCCCACGCGGATGCTCTTGGCGTCCAGGCTGGAGGTCACCCAGGAGGCGAGTCCCGCGTCCGAGGGGCGATGCAGCAGGGCGTCGTAGTAACCCTCCACGAGATCGTTGCGATACTCCGTGGAGCCGAGCATCATTTGCACCACGGCGTGGGCGCCCGACTGGCCGAGCACGCCGAGCCAGAAGGTTATTTCGGGGTCGCCGGCCGTGCGACTTAGCAGGACCTGATAGAGGGCGCGGATGTAACGTTCGTTCGGGCTGGCGCCGCCGGCGAGAAACTGGGCGCGGGCGAAGAACTCGCCGCCGGCGGCGACGCCAAGCACGCCGGCCAGCACGGCCTCCTCGGATTGCCCCTGCAGCAGCAGATTTACAAAGGGCTGCTCCTCGTTGTTCATCGCCTGGCGGCCCAGGTAGGTCAGGTACCAGGTTCGCACCAGGCGGGTACGCGCTTCCGGCGACTGCTCGAGCATGGCGGCGACCTGGCCCTGGGAAACGCCGGAGTTGAGCTGCTTGACCCAGAAATCGAGCTCGGCAGCGGCGCCCACGCGCCCGAGCGCGTCCAGGTACATGACCTGAACAAAACGATGCTGGGGGTCCAGGCCGGGCAGGGCCGTCGCGCGGTTGATGGTGTTGGGCGCGTAGACGCTGTTGACGGCGGTCGCGTTGTTGAGGTCGATCGTCTCCACGTTGGCGTAGAGCACTGCTTGCGAACCCGCGGTAATGCCGTGCAGCACGGTGCGGAGGGGGAAGGGGCTGGCCTCGACGACCAGGGTATCGTTGTTGCCGCCGCCGTCGAAGACGACGTTGCCGCTGACCAGCGGGTTGCCGCCGGCCAGGCTGACGGTCATGACGTCGTTGCCGGCCAGACCGTTGAACGTCAAGGAGGTCACGCCCTTCAGGGAGGTTGAATTGCCGTTGAGCAGGAAGGTAATGTCCCCGAGAGCGCCTGCCGACGTGCGGACGAGCGTGAAGGTATCGTTGCCGGCGGTGCCGTTCACCACGGCAGCGCCACCGACCGAAGCCGTGTTCGAGGTCGTGAGACTATTGCCGCCGAAGTCCTGCACCAGGACGGTGACGGTAAAGGCGCCGGCCGAGGTATAGGTGTGACTGCCGTTGACGGTGAACTTGCCGCTGCCGTTGGCGGTGAAGGTGGCCGGCGAAGTGAAGCCGTCCCCCCAGTTGATGCTGCCGGTGAAATCGTGAAAGCTGGCGGCGGCGTTGGCGCCGGTAAAGGTGGAGACCGGGCCGTTGAAGAGTGTGCCCACGACCGGGCTAAGCGGCGTTTGCAGGGCCGGCGCCGCTCCCGGTTCGGCGTAGACGAAATCATCGGTGACGGCCAGGTTGTGGCCGGCGCCCGGGTTGTCGACGCCGCCGGCCGAGAAAGTGCTGCCGTTGAACGAGAACAGCACGTCCGTCCCCAGGATGATCGAGACGCGGGTCACGACGGGGCTGCTGAACAGCTCGCCGAGGAATTCGGCCTGGCCCTGGATGCCGGTTGGTACGAAGAACTTACCCAGGC
>DASZFN010000164.1:0-14616 GCA_035939715.1 Gemmataceae bacterium
GACTCGTGCAGCGCAGCAAAAGCCCATCACTCGATCACCTCGTCGGCGCGCAGCAGCGTTGGCGGCACGTCGAGGCCGAGCGTCTTGGGTCAGCGATGTCGGCTTGACGGTACACATTCCCCCAGCTCGTCGGGACTATTGCGATGGAGATTCAACGCTATTGATACGGGGTGTGCTCGGAACACAACATATGCGGAAAATTGCGGCCATGGGGGAACATTCGAATCGTGGCGCAACATGTAGCCAATGGGGATACTGCTCCTAGTCCTGTTCACCGAGAGTTTGGACGTAGGTTTTGCCGTACGGATAGAAGAGTTCCTTGCGGCCTTGCTGCCATGCTGCTTTGAGTTCCGGCGTGGTGATGTCCCAATCCGGCCGGCATTTCCTGGTAACGGCACGGAGATAGCCCCTGGAACAATGTCGGATCGCATAGGAAATCCTCCAGGTTAGGATGCGCGTCGCAAATACGCCCTTGCCGTGCACACACGCCACATCGTAGCACTCCCAAGCCGTGACCCCGAGGTGAATCCGCATTGCTTTTGAATTGAGTTCGCGACTACAATCCGGCCACAAAGGCATGACCCTGCCCGTCGACTTCGTGCTTGAGCAAGGAGGCTCTCCCATGCGTTACGCTTGCGCAATCGTTCTACTCGTGAGCGGCTGGACGGGCGCCGTGTCGCCGGCGCTTGCACAATCCCCGCTGGATGATTCGGTCAACGCAGCCACGCAGGTACTGCGGGAGATCATGGCCGTACCCCTCAAATGTATTCCCGAATCGCTGCTGCGCGAGGCTCAAGGAATCGCGATCATTCCGGGAATGCTGAAGGGCGGGTTCATCGTCGGCGTGCGGCGCGGCAAGGGCGTGCTCGCGACGCGCGATGAAGCGGGGCTGTGGCGGGCGCCGGTGTTCATCACCGTGACCGGCGGCAGTGTCGGTCCCCAGGCGGGCGTGCAGGCAACCGACCTGGTCCTGGTGTTCCGGACACGGCGCAGCGTGGAGGGCATACTCAAGGGCAAGGTCACCATCGGCGCCGACCTGGCGGTGGCTGCCGGCCCAGTCGGCAGGCAGGCCGCGGCCGCCACGGACGCCCAGCTCAAGGCGGAGATTCTGTCCTATTCGCGGAGCCGCGGCCTGTTCGCAGGGCTGGCCATTGACGGCGCCACCATGCGCATCGATCACCACGCCAATGCGGAATACTACGCCCTGCCGCCTGGCCAGGTCCAGGCCAGCATTCCAGCGTCGGCTGCCGCGCTTGCGCAAGTCCTGACGTCGTATGCGCCGCCGCCCGGGCACGGCCCAGCCGTGGTGCTGGCGCCGAAGGAAATACCGCCGCCGCCGCCGCCGCCGTTGCCGCCGCCGGATGAGCGCGAAGCCGTGCGGCAGCAACTGGTGGCCGCCGCCGAGCGCTTGCAACCGTTGCTTGATCCCGCCTGGCAGCAATACCTGGCGCTACCGGCTGAGGTGGCCACCGGTCAATCCTTGCCGCCCGGCGGCACGTTCGAGCCTTGTCTGCGCCGCTATCAGATTGTGGCAAGCGATGCTCGTTACCGCGTGCTCAGCGAGCATCATGAGTTTCAGGAGACGCACGCGCTGCTGCTCCGTTTCGCCGCACTCGCACAACCGCGCCCTGCCGGAACGCTATCCTTGCCACCGCCGCCCGGGCGTTGAGTTACATCGGGAGGACCTCTCGATCGGCGAACAGCACACTCTTGCGATGGCCTTGGTTCTGGCGGGCGGAGTGCTTCGGCCGCCGTCAGCCGGCTCACCTTTGGCGGGTGGGGTAACCTGGCGGGGGCCGACTTGGCCACTCACTCCAATTCTTCACCGGGCGGCTGAATTGGTCCTCGAGCACTGTGCCGTATGTATAGCACAATCACAGTAGACTCGCGGATCGTGAACAGGATCCGGTGAACATTTCGCCGCCTGGTAAACAAGAGTTCGCGGATCTCTTGCTTGAACTCAGGGCTTTCTTCGGCAAGCGGGCACCGATCCGGATGCTTCTTCAGGGTGTCAATCTTCGCGAAGAGATCGCGTAACCACCTGGCAGCGCCGGAAGCTGACTGCTTCGCCAGCCACTCATAGGTCTGGTAGGCTTCGGCCAGGGCGCGGCGAGTTACCTTAAGCTTGTACGCCATATTTCTTCGCCGCTTCTTCCCTGGCATCTTCCAAACTTAGCATTCGACCGGCCGCCATGTCTTCGAGGCCGTCGTGGATTCCTTCAAGAGTTTCCAGGCGGTCCAGTGCCTCACGAACCCGCCCATATGAAGCGGCGTCCAGGATCACGACTTCCGCCTTTCCGTTAAGCGTCAGTATGATCGGCTCCCCGGTTTTCTTGAGCTGGCGAACGAGTTGAACCGTATTGCGTTTGAATTCTGAAAGCGTGCGAATGTCGCGACGAATGTCAAGCATGGGTACTCCTTACATCTTTTGTGCGTCCTTAAGAATGCTAGCAAAAAACCGCATGGCGGTGAGGGGTAGTCGCTTCAAAATGAAAAATCTCGGCAGGCGGGCTTCCACGCCATCCATTCCCCGGCCTTCAGCAAAGAGCGAACTCGCCCGGTGCACGCCCAGGACATAGTGGCCCGCTGGCCCTGTGGCCCAGTCACATCGTAAGCGCCTTTATGCAAGGTATTTACCTTGCAAGCAACGGGGCCAACTACAGGGCCAACCGTGGCCCATCTGGCCCGGTCATGTGGCCATGATCGACCGACCGGCTATTCGTCGTAATCGCCCGGAGGCCGATGGACTCGCGTCGTCACCCGGCTAGCGTTATGATCGGATGATTGGCTCGCCATCTGGTCTAACAGAGACACAGCAAAATGTCGCAGACACCTTGCCGCTGGGGAGTGCTCGGCACATCGCATATCGCCCGCAAGAACTGGCAGGCCATTCGCAACGCCGGCAATTCAACGCTGGTCGCCGTTGCCAGCCGGGATCATGCCCGCGCGCAGCGATTCATTGCCGAATGCCAGGTCGAGGTTCCCTTCCAGCCGGCTCCGCTGCCCTGCGGCAGTTACGCTGAATTGCTCGAGCGCAAAGACATCGACGCCGTGTACCTCCCGCTGCCGACGGGCATCCGCAAGGAGTGGGTGTTACGCGCGGCCGAGGCAGGGAAACATGTCCTGTGTGAAAAGCCATGCGGCGTCACCAGCCAGGACCTTCGTGCCATGCTGGATGCCTGCCGCACACACGGCGTGCAATTCATGGATGGGGTCATGTTCATGCATAGCCGCCGGCTGCCGCTTCTGCGCGAGGTTCTCGACAACCCTCAAGAGATCGGCACAGTCCTGCGTGTGGCGAGCCACTTCAGCTTCAAGGCTTCGCCCGACTTCTGGCAGCAGAACATTCGCGTCAGTAGCGAAACGGAACCACTCGGCTGCTTGGGCGACCTGGGCTGGTACAACATTCGCTTTATGTTATGGCTCATGAATGAGCGTCTGCCGGAGACCGTCACGGGCCGCATGCTGGCCGAACATGCGCGGCAGGACAGTGGCACGCCTGTGCCGGTGGAGTTCTCCGGCGAGTTCTTCTACCACAACGGTCCCAGCGCCTCGTTCTACTGCTCATTCCGAGCTGAGAACCAGCAATGGGCGGTCGTGAGTGGGACCGAGGGCTACCTGGTCGTACCCGACTTCGTTGTGCCGTTCTACGGCAGCGAGGTCGGCTTCGAGGTAAACCGTCCGGTGTTTCGCGCGCGGGGCTGCAATTTTAACATGGAAGGCCATGCGCGTCGTTTTGCGGTCCACGAATACAGCAACGGCGCCGTGGACGCCCAGGAAACGAATATGATCCGGACGTTCGCAGGGATTGTGTCGTCCGGGCAACTGGAACCGCAATGGGGTGAACGAGCCCTGAAGACTCAGCAAGTGGTTGATGCCTGCTTGCGTTCGGCGCGGGAGGAAGGTAAACCTAAAAAGGTTCTGGAGTGACCTTGAAAGAGTTCCCATGATCACCATGCTGGGCAGCCCCCGCCTGAGCTGTGATGGCGTGACGCGCCGCGAAACGCTGAAGGCCGGGGCACTGTCTCTGCTGGGCGGGTTTTTCAATCTGCCAAGTTTACTGGCCATGGAACAGGCCGGCGCCACACGCGCGCGGAAGGCCCGCAATGTGCTGCTGCTTTATTTGCAGGGCGGCCCCGCGACCCAGGACATCTTTGATCTGAAGCCGGACGCGCCGAGCGGCATCCGCAGTGAGTTCAAGCCGATCGCCACCACTGCGCCCGGCATTACCGTGTGCGAGCATCTGCCGAACATGGCCCGATGGATGCATAAGTCTGTCGTGGTGCGTTCGGTCTATCACAAGGGCGGCTGTCACAACAACCTGCCCATGTATACCGGCTACGATGTGCCGCCGCCCGACGATTCGCCGCGCGACACCGACCCGCCCAGCATGGGCTCGGTGATGCTCTACCGCGATCAGCAGATCCTCGGCAAGAAACCGGGCGAGTTGCCGGCCTATGTGTATTTGCCGTGTCCACTCGGCTGGGGCGAGGCCCGCCGCAAGCCCGGCCCCGGGGGCGGTTTTCTCGGCCACCGCTACGACCCGGTCGCCACGCAATGCAGCGCCCATACTGACCGGCCGATGGAAAAATCCGACGACATGCAGGTGGTGCGTGGCGAGCCGGTCTTCAAGGATCTTGATCTGCCCGAGGACATGACACTGGACCGTCTTTCCGGTCGGCATACCTTGCTACAACAATTCGACGGGCACCGGCGCCGCGCGGATACCAGGGCTGCCCAAAAGCAATACGGCGGCACCCAGAAGATCGCCTTTGACCTGCTTACTTCGCCGCGCGTTCGCGAAGCCTTTGACCTGAGCCGCGAGCCCGCTTGCTTGCGCGAGCGTTACGGCCGGTCGCTGTTCGGCAGCAGCGCGCTGCTGGCCCGCCGGCTGCTGGAGCGGGGGGTTCGCTTCGTCAACGTGAGCTGGGACAACTTCCGCGAACGCTTCCGTTTCCCGCCGAGCAACCAGGTGTGGGACACCCACGAACGCAACTTCCCCATCTTGCGCAACAACCACCTGCCCAACCTGGACCAGACCTATGCCGCACTCATGACCGATCTCGAACAGCGCGGCCTGCTGGATGAAACCCTGGTGGTGATGATGGGCGAAATGGGCCGCACGCCGAAGATCAACACCAACGGCGGCCGCGACCACTGGACCTTCTGCTATTCGGTGGTCCTGGCCGGGGCGGGGGTGCGCGGCGGCAGCGTCTATGGCGCCTCGGACGCGCACGCGGCCTACATCAAGGACAGGCCGGTTCATATCAAGGATATTTGCGCGACCATCTACCACTCGCTGGGCATCGAGCCGGAAATGACTGTCTACGACCACGGGCGGCGGCCGATCCCGATCGCGCACGGGGGCAAGCCGTTGATCGAGGTGCTGGCCTGAGGAGGCTATGCCACAAGTCTTGCAGCAGTCCAAAGATTGCCGGAGGCGCCGGGTGCTTTCCCCCAACCTCCCGATTTCCGCATTCGCGGGTGCAAGGTTTGCCCCTGTCCGACGAATGAGAAGTGAGCTGAATTTGCTCATGCAAGCTATCGAATGAGAAAGTTGGTTGAATTGCCTATGTACACAATCACCAAAACCATGCTCGCCGCCGTCACCTTTTGCCTGCTGCTGCATGCCGACCGTCCGGATCTGAATGATGCAAAGCAGGAGAAGCCTGCCACCAAAGGAATCGAAGGCATCTGGCTGGGAACGCTGAAGGTGGGGGCAGTGGAATTGAGGTTGGTTTTTCATGTCTCCCGGAAACGGGACGGCGCTTACACCGCCACCATGGACAGTCCCGATCAGGGCGCGAAGGGCATCCCTCTGGACGAAGCCAGCCTCAAGGACAGGACCGTACGGTTTGAGTTCAAGAAGGGGATGGCCAGCTTCGAGGGCACGCTCAAGGAGGGCGGTGCGGAGATAACCGGCGACTGGAAGCAGGGCGGAGCCAGCTTCCCGCTCGTTCTAAAACATGCGGACAAGGAGCCTGTTATCAGCAGGCCGCAAGAACCCAAGCCGCCCTATCCCTATCTTGAGGAAGAGGTAGTCTACGAGAACAAAAAGGCCGGAGTCAAATTAGCCGGCACCTTAACGAAGCCGCGCGGCACTGGTCCGTTTCCGGTGGCCTTGCTGATCACCGGGTCGGGACCACAGGACCGGAACGAGGCTCTTCTCGGCCATAAGCCTTTTCTTGTTCTCGCCGACTACCTGACACGCCGGGGAGTTGCCGTTCTCCGCGTGGACGACCGCGGCGTGGCCAAGTCAACGGGTATCTTCGCGACGGCCACGACGGAAGACTTCGCTCAGGACGTCGAGGCCGGCGTGGAATTTCTCAAAGCCAGGCCGGAGATCGATTCCAAGCGGATCGGGCTGATCGGCCACAGCGAAGGCGGCGTCATTGCCCCCATGGTGGCCGCCCGCTCGCGGGACGTTGCCTTCATCGTCCTGATGGCCGGAACCGGCCTGACCGGTGAGGAGGTCCTGTATTTGCAGGGCGCCGCCATTGTGAAGGCCATGGGGGGAGGCGAGGCTGCCCTTTCCCGGCAAAAGACCGTGCAGCAGGCTATGTTCCAGGTCATGAAGCAAGAGAAGGATAACAACGCGGCGGAGAAGAAAATCCATCAGGCGCTGGATGCCTTACTGGTGACAGCAAGCCCTGAAGAAAGGAAAGAGGCCGACAAGTCCAAGGGCATTCTGGAAGGTGAGATCAAGAGGGTTCTGAGTCCGTGGTTCCGTTTCTTTATCATCTTTGATCCTGCCTCTGCGCTGCAACAAGTGAAGTGCCCCGTCCTGGCGCTCAATGGCGAGAAGGATACGCAGGTGCTGCCGAAGGAAAACCTCGAGGCGATCGAGAAGGCGCTCAAGGCGGGCGGCAACCAGGACTATACCATCAAGCTGCTGCCGGGCCTGAATCATCTCTTTCAAACCTGCAAAACCGGTGCGCCGGCCGAGTACGGCAAGATTGAAGAGACAATAGCGCCCGCCGCCTTGCAACTCATGGGAGACTGGATCCTCCAACACACCGCTTTGCGCCCATGAACTCCTTCTTGGCTCTACGCCGAAGGCGTTCCACAACATCGCCGGCGCACCCTTGGGGATCATCCCAATCGCGGATTTCAATTGCCTGTGCCTTTTTCGCTTGTTACAGTGCCATTTTTCACGGCATTCGGTTGCGGTCATTGCACCGTGCCGGAAAATGGCGAAAGGCCGTTCGATGTCTTCGGACCAGCGGGTTCTGGACTTGCTGCTGCGTTACGAATCGCTCTGTGAAGCCGGCCAGGCTCCCACGCCGGAAGAATTGTGCCGCGACCAGCCCGACCTCCTGGCAATCGTGCGTGAACGGCTGCAGGAACTGGACTCACGCCTGGGCAGCACGGTTGATGGCGAGGCGACGCCGCCCAAGTTCGCCATGCCGCATTTGCCGACTGGCTTTGCCATGGCGGAGCAACGTTACCGGTTGCTGCGCTTGCACGCCGGCGGCGGGTTGGGCGAAGTCTATCTCGCCGAGGACGAGCGCCTGCACCGTCAGGTGGCCTTGAAACGCATGCGTTCCGAGGTCGCCCACGTCCCGGAAAGCCGCCGCCGGTTCCTGGTCGAGGCCGAAGTCACTGGCCGGCTCGAGCACCCGGGCGTTGTGCCGGTGTATGGCCTGACCGAGGGAGCCGACGGCCAGCCCTGTTACGCCATGCGCTTCATCGAAGGCGAAACGCTCAAGGACGCCAGCGCTTCGTTCCATGCCGCGGACAAACCCGGCAGCGATCCCGGCGAACGTGCCCTGCAACTAAGGCGACTGCTAAGCCGGTTCGTTGCCGTTTGCAACACCATCGGCTATGCCCATAGCCGTGGCATCATCCATCGCGACTTGAAGCCGTCCAACATCATGCTCGGGAAATACGGCGAAACGCTCGTCGTGGATTGGGGGCTGGCCAAGCCATTTGAGCGTGACGACACGGCCCGTGCCAGCGGCGAAATGACCTTGGCGCCGGAGAGCGGAGACGAAAATAGCGACGGCACGCACATGGGTCAGGCCGTCGGTACGCCGGCATATATGAGCCCGGAGCAGGCCGCCGGCCAGCACGATGAAGTCGGGCCTGCCAGCGACATTTATAGCCTCGGCGCGACGCTCTATGCCATCCTGACGGACCGGCCGCCGTTTGAAGGAAAAAGCGAAGGCGTTTTGCGCCGCGTGGAGCGCGGCGAGTTTCCCAGGCCGCGACAGATCCGGCCGTCCGTGCCGGCAGCGCTGGAGGCGATATGTCTGAAGGCCATGGCGATGCGTCCTCAAGACCGGTATCTCAGCGCCCTTGAATTGGCCAGCGATGTCGAGCGCTACACGGCCGATGAACCGGTGTTATGCCATGGCGAGCCCTGGCTGGTCCGGGCCGGGAGGTGGGCCCGCAAACACAAAGCGATCGTCATGACCGCGGCGGCGGTCTTGTTCACGGCGCTGGCCGGCCTCGCGGCACTGCTCTACTTCGTTAACGCCGAGAAGAACCGCACCGAGTTGCAGCGGGCCGCGGCGGATGAGCTGCGGGGCAAGGCAGAGTTGCAGTCGGCGACCCGCGCCCTGGAACGGGGCCTGAACCTCTGCGAGCAAGGAGAAGTCGGCCGCGGTCTGCTTTGGCTGGCCCGCAGCCTGGATGAGACTCCGCAATCGGCAACGGCTCTGCGCGCCGACATTCGCAGCAGCCTTGCCGAGTGGCACCGCCCGCTGCACACTCTGACCCATGTCTTTGCTCACTCGGAGGGGCCACTGAATGGTGTGGCCTTTTCCCCGAACGGCATGACCTTCTTGACCGGCGCCGAAGACGGCAGGGCCCAGGAGTGGGACTCGGCGACGGGGAATGTGATCGGGCGTCCCCTGCTGCATCAGGGTATGGTCAAGGCCGTAGCCTTTAGCCCGGACGGGCGACTCATCCTGACCGGCAGCAGTGCTAAGGAAAACAAGTCGGGGGAAGCTCGGCTCTGGGAGGCGGGCACCGGCGAGCCCTGGCGAAAACCACTTCCGCAACCTGCCGGCGTCCTGGCCGTTGCCTTTAGCTTGGACGGTCGGTTCATCCTGACCGGCTGCGCCGACAAACTGGTGCGCCTTTGGAATGCCGCCTCATGCCAGCTTGTCCGCGAGCTGGCCGGCCATCGCGACGAAGTTCTGGCCGTCGCCTTTAGCCCGGACGGAAAAAGGATCGCCAGCGCAGGCAAAGACAAGACCGCCCGCCTGTGGGACGCGAGCTCAGGCAAGCTCCTGGGAGAAGCTCTCGCGCACGATGATGTGGTCCATAGTCTCGCTTTCAGTCCGGATGGCAAATCACTAGTGACCGGGAGTGGTATAGGGTTGGTGCAGCGCTGGCAGACGGCTACTGGCAGCAAGGACGGTTTGCCGATCCAGCACAGAGCTCCCGTACTGGCCGTGGCGTTCAGTCCGGATGCAAGCATCATCCTCACGGCCAGCCAGGATCGCACCGTACGCCTGTGGGACGCCAAAACCGGCCAGCCGGTAGGTCAGCCTCTGCCTTTCTTGGGCCACCCCCGAGCTGTGGCCTTTAGCCCAGACGGCAAGTCCGTGTTGACGGGTAGCCTGGACGGCTCCGCCCGCCTCTGGAAAGTCGCCACTGCCAACTTGCCGATCACCGAGCTGAATCATGCTTCACCGGTCGCGGCCGTTGCAATTAGTCCTGACGGGCGGATCCTCCTTACAGGCGCCGCGGATCTGACTCCCTTCCTGGAGAAAGGAGAGGCTCGTCTTTGGAACGCGGCCACGGGGAAGTTGCTTTACCCCGCTCTTTCCCATCCCCTTCCCGTCGTAGCCGTCGCCTTCAGCCCGGACGGCAGGCAGTTTGCAACCGGCTGCGGCCACCCCTATAAGGGCCGAGGCGAGGTTCGGTTGTGGGAAACGGCATCGGGGAAACAGGTCGGTCGACCTCTGCCACACGAAAGGATGGCGGCAGGCGTGGCCTTTAGTCCCGACGGCAAAAGCCTGCTCACGGCGAATATGTCCGGCGCCGCAACGCTTTGGGATCTATCGAGCCAAAAACCCCTAAAAACCTTTCGCCATCCGGAAGGGGTGTTCGCCGTGGCTTTTAGTCCGGATGGCCGGACGATTTTGACAGGCGCCGACGACGGCTTTGCCCGGCTGTGGGATCTGGAGACAGGAGAGCTCACCGGACCGCAATTTCGACATCAAGCGCTCGTTCTCGGTGTCGCTTTCAGTCCGGATGGTCGGCGCGTGCTAACCGGCAGCGGCGACTATACGGCGCGGCTGTGGGACCGGGAAACCGGGGAACTCCGGGCCACGTTTCAACACGAAAAAGAGATACGTCCCGTGGCTTTTAGTCCGGATGGCAAGCTTATCCTGACGGGTAGCATGGATCATACGGCTCGTCTATGGAGCGCCCAGACCGGCAAGCCGGTCGGCGCGCCGTTCCGGCACCCCAGTTGGGTTGCGGACGCTGTCTTCAGCCCTGACGGGCGGAAAATTCTCACCGCGGGAGCCTGGTCCCCGAGTCAGAAGGCGTATCTTTGGAACGCTGCCCCGGGTGAAATAGAAGGAGAACCCGGACGGCTCGTACTTTGGGCCCAGCTTATCACGGGTATGCGACTGGATGACAACGATTCCATACAGATCCTGGATGCCGCAGCCTGGTGTGAATGTCAGAGAGAGCTGACGGAAATGGGGGGAGCGCCGGTACTGGAGGCCCGTTGACTCCCTTCTCCGGATTATCAGGATTTTGACGAAGCACGCATTTCGCCCCGTGGGGGCTACTTCCGCCAGCGCGGCGGGGCGAAGATGAAGGTGAAGAGGACCAGTAAGGCAACGGCGATGTAGCATACCGAGAATACCCAGAGCTCAAAGTCGTAGGCGAGCAGGTTATGCATGTGCCGGCCTACAAAGGAACTATCCTTGATATTCTGACCAGCCAGGCGCCGCAGGTCGTCCTCCCAGACAGTTAACGGGCAACGAAGTCCGCAGATGTCAAGCAGAGCGACCACGGTGATCGTAACCAAATGAGCCAGTCGAAACCACAGATTACGGATCCAGCGCCATTTCAAAGCCAGCCCCATGAAAATGAGCAACTGGCCGAGGCTGACAAAGCACGCCAGGGCTACGTGAAAAGCCACAATCACATCGGCCAGATAGGCGTACCCCTTCATGGCTTTCTACCTGAGTTGCTCATGCGCCACGAGGCATGGCGAAGATTATGAACGTTGCTGAACTGCTTGCAAGCAAAAAATGCGGTCGGCTCCCGGAGTAGAAAAACACCGGGACACGGGGGACATCAACATGGCACACGTTCGAGCGCCAGGCGCGTTCATCGTTCTCGTCCTCGGCCTGCTGGGCTGCCAGCGCGCCGCGCCGGTGGTCAGCACCGCCGCGGCCAAGGTTGAAATTTCAGCATTCAACGGAGCGAAGGCCGGCGACGAGCGCGTGGTGGCCGGCGTCAAGCTGTGCTGGTGCCCGCCGGGCAAGTTCACGATGGGAAGCCCGCCTGGAGAGCCCGAGCGGCGGCCGGGCGAGGATCAGGTCGAGGTGACGCTGACCAGGGGGTTCTGGGCCGGGAAGTACGAGGTCACGCAGGGCCAGTGGCAGCGGGTGGCCGGCGCGTTCCCAGGCAATCAGCCGGCGGGGGAGGGAGATGATTACCCGGTTGTCGAGGTCAACTACGCCGAGGCTGAGGACTTCTGCCGCAAGTTGACGGAGCAGGGTCGCAAATCAGGGGACCTGCCGAAGGAATGGGAGTTCCGGTTGCCGACCGAGGCGCAGTGGGAATACGCCTGCCGCGCGGGAACGAAGACCGCCACTTCTTTTGGCGACAAACTGAGCAGCAAGCAGGCGAATTGCAAGGGCAAGCCCTACAACGGGGCCGAGGAGGGGCCGTCCCTCAATCGGGCCGCCAAGGTCGGCAGCTATCCCGCCAACCTGTGGGGGCTGCATGACATGCATGGCAACGTTGTCGAGTGGTGCCGGGATTGGTTTCACCTGAAGTTGCCTGGCGGCGCCGATCCGGATCTTTCCGCAGTGATGGGAACGCCGAACCGGAACGGCACCTTCTCCCGGTCGCGCCGGGGCAGCGCCTGGACCGACAACGGCTGGGCCTCCCGGTCGGCCTTCAGGCAGCGCTTCGAGCCCGAGCGGCGCGCGGATCACATCGGCTTCCGCGTCGTGGCGGTGCAACCGTAAGAGCGGGCTGATCAGGGGAACAGGACCTTACTTTCCTTTGAAAGGGCTCTTTCCATGAAGCGTTTGTCCGCTGCCGCTGTCTGGTTCCTTGTCCTATCCAGCGGTTATGCAGTCTCTGCAGAGCCGCTCCTGGACAAGTTGCGGCGCGACTATGCCATGCGCTATGTCGAGCCGGAGCCGCATATAGCGTTGGCCCGATACTATTACGACAAGGGAAATCGGCTTCAGTCCTTCCTTGTCCTGGAACATGCCAGGCGGCAACTCTTTCCGGCCGATCAGTTCGATGCGGCGTTTGAGCAGGCGTTTCTCAAGCGGGAGTCTTTCGACAACAGCAAACAGATCGAAGCAACTCTGCTGACCCAGCACGCCAAAGATCCAAGCTCCCTAGCTGTGATCGAAAAGCTGGCGGATATCTACATCTCTCGCGACGACTGGCCCAAGGCAAAGGAGTACCTGTCAAAAGCGATGAAGTTGAAGCCGGACAAATTCCTGAGCGTCGGGGCGCTGGCAGAAGTCCTCCGACGTGAAAGAAAACTTGAGCAGGCAGCCAAGCTCACCCAGGAGTTCATGGACAAATATCCGGAATCGAAAGAGGCCTATGAGGCGAAGATCGCATTGTTGATGGCAAAGGATCCTGAAGAGAAGAATCCCTTCAATGCGAAGACGAAGGACCCGAAAACAGCCAAGAAGTTGCTGACCGAGGCGATCAAGAAATTCCCCGCGGAGGGTTTTTTCCTCTTCAACATGGGAGTGCTCTTGCAAGAAGAGGGCAACTTAGAAGAAGCGGCGGACCACTTCGTGAAGGCGTCTTCCCTTGCCTCCCAGACACCTCATATCCAGGGTTGGACGGCCAGGTTTTTTCTGAAGGTGAAAGACAACGAGGCCAAGGCCCTTGAGTATTCCTCAAAAGGCCACTCAGCGGCGGTTTGAAGTTGGAAGATATTGTCCGCGACACCGAGCCCATGATTGCAGGTACTGGGCCTGGACGAAATCGCCAAGAAGTGGGACGCAAGGTATGCAAAGGTTTGCTTTGAAGCCCTGGGCCATGATGACGCCCTGGTACGGTCCAAAGCAAAGCGCATGTTGATGGCGCATGTGGACCGTTCGTTCGACCCGGACGTTAAAGCGCTGTTGCAGGACCTTGATCTACGCAAGAGGGCGGCGGTCATTAGTCTGGCAATAAAGCTCTGGGGAAAGAAAGGCGTTGAGGAAGTCAGGCCCTGGCTGAAGGCCGACGCCCAGATTCTGCGCTATTACGCCCTCTTTGTCCTGTACGAGGACCTCCGGATCGGTCGTGGCGCTGGCAAAACGGCCATCGTCGTCGTGATGCTGGATCGCAACCGACAGAACTCTCCATTTGATTCGGTGGGCAAAACAAACGCCATGCTCCGCGAATATCAGCGCTCTTGACCGTGAAATTGACACAACTAAAATGTTGTGTTATGATTCCGGCATTTGACCGGGCAGGGAACTTGCCGCCGGGGTTGCATCGCGCCACGTGACAAGAATTCGCTGCCCGCTTTGGACGCAACCGAAATCGACGACAGTTACTTGAAGGGCTTCGCGCCGCTTTGCGGTCATTAGCCATGGCCGGATGCCGACGAGCCTATATAGACGGTAGCTTTGTCACGAGAAAACAGCGGCCGGGAGATTATGACGGCTGTTGGGAAACCACGGGCGTCGACCTGCGCAAGCTCGATCCGGTCTTGCTGACGTTTGACCAGGGACGTGCCGCGCAAAAGGCCAAGTACGGAGGCGAGTTCTTTCCAGCGCGGTTCACCGAAGGCGGCAGCGGAACAACGTTTCTGGAGTTCTTTCAGACCGACAAAGAAACGGGCGCGCCCAAGGGCATCGTAATTCTTCAATTGCGCGAGGGAGAGCCATGATCAAAAACGAGCGTCAATATGCCGTGACTAAAGGCCAGGAAGAACGCCTGAGCCGCGCTCTCGAGCGATTGTTGAGCCGATCGGGCAAGCGTGCAGCGCTGGACCCGTTACTTCTCAAGGCCGAACAAGAGGCGTTGCAAAGCCAGCTGCAGGACCTGCGCGCCGAGCTAAGGGTGTATGAAGCGCTGCGCTCTGGAAAACGTGTCGTGCTCAAGCTGTCGTCTCTGGACGAGTTGCCCGGCGCGCTGATTCAGGCGCGCATCGCTCAAGGATTGAGCCAGAAAGATCTCGCCCGGCGCTTGGGGTTAAAGGAGCAGCAAATTCAACGCTATGAAGCGACGGATTATGCCTCCGCAAGCCTGGCGCGTTTGATCCGTGTAAGCCGGGCCCTGCATCTCAAGGTGAGCGCCAAAGCCTGGACAGGCAATGGGATCAGAAACGCCCGCTCCCGTGAAACGCTATGACGGCCGGGGCCACCCTCAGGCTTTTGCGCTACAGGACCCTGTCCAGCTTCTCGCCAGCAGCCACGCTCCTATCGGCGCGGCCAGGGCCAGGCCAAC
>DASZFN010000165.1:0-1781 GCA_035939715.1 Gemmataceae bacterium
GAATTTGAGGACGAACCCGCACCGGCATCGGCCGCGACGTGACATGGAAGGTTCCCTGGAACGCGGGGGATGCCTAATTTAAGCCCCTATTTGCCGTAACGTCAAGGCGAGTGAACCCGGAACTGCTCTCCTGCTGTCTCACGCATGTGTGCTAGAATACACTTCCGTAGGTCAGGATTCTGATCCTGGCCACAACTTACCCAAATGAGGCCATTCATGAACGCCGATCTGCGCCGCCGAACCGATGAGGTCCTGTCCCGTCTCACCCAGCTCCGGGACAGTCTTTGACATCGCGGCCAAGCAAGCCCTACGTACGAAATTCAACGAGCAAATGGGCCAGCCTAGTTTCTGGGACAATCCGGAAAGGGCCCAGCAAACCATTCAGCAACTGAAGCCGCTCAACGCCCTGCTCAAGCCCTACGAGGACCTCACGACCAGCGGCGGCGACCTGCGCGCCCTGACCGAGCTGGCCGAGGAAGATTCCAGCCTCGATGCGGAGCTCGAGTCCGAATTGCGCACCATGGAGAAGCGGCTGGGCGAATTCGAGATGCAGGCCATGCTCAGCGGCCCGCAGGATGCCAGCAACGCCTACCTGCGCATCCAGGCCGGCACCGGCGGCACGGAAGCCTGCGACTGGGCACAGATGCTCATGCGCATGTACGCGCGCTGGGCGGAACGGCACGGCTACCAGGCCGACATCATTGACGAGCTGCGCAATGACGAGGCCGGCATCCGCAGCGCCACCTTGCACGTCGTCGGCGATTTCGCTTTCGGTCATTTGCAGAGCGAGGCGGGCGTCCATCGCCTGGTGCGCATCAGTCCCTTCGACGCCAACGCGCGCCGGCAGACGTCGTTCGCCGCCGTGGACGTCATGCCCGAGATCGAGGGCACGATCGAGATCGACATCCGCCCGGATGAATTGAAACGCGACACCTTCCGCAGCGGCGGTCCCGGTGGCCAGCATCAGAACAAGACCGAGAGCGGCGTCCGCTACACGCACCTGCCCACCGGCATCGCCGCCGAGAGCCGCAGCGAACGCAGTCAGCACAAAAACGACCAGATGGCGCTGTCGCTCCTGAAGGCAAAGATGTACCGCATCGAAGAGCAAAAACGCCGGGCGGAATTCGAGAAGCTGTACGATGAAAAAGGCGAGGTCGCCTGGGGCTACCAAATCCGCAACTACGTCATGCAGCCGTACACGCTTGTCAAGGATGTAAGGACCGCCGTGGAGACGTCGCAGGTGCAGAGCGTGCTGGACGGCGATATCGATGAGTTCATCCAGGCCTTCCTGCGCTACAAGGCGGAACGCGAGCATAAAAAGAATGCGGGGTAAGGCGCAGACATGCTTCGCAGGCTTTGCAGAACCATTGGCGTAACGCTGTTTGTGGGCGGCCTATCTTACATGTTCATCGGCCGCGGGATCGCCGAGCCGGACCAAACGCTGATGAAACTGATGATCAGGGCCGGCGGCGCCGGGGCCTGCCTGGGAGCCGTGCTTTGCTATCTAGCAAACAGGAACAAGAAGCCGATGATAAGCAACCGCTAACACTCGAGCTAGTGGACCAGGCCGCAACCCAAAGCTTTGGAAGGCGGCTCGGCGAACTGCTTTTCCCTGGAAGCGTGGTTGCGCTGATCGGTCCTCTTGGCGCCGGCAAGACGCAGCTCGTACGCGCGGTTTCGGAAGGTCTCCTGATAAGGGACAGCCGGATCGTCACGAGTCCCACCTTCGTCCTGATCCAGGAGTATGACGCCCGGCTGCCGATTTACCACTTCGATACGAA
>DASZFN010000166.1:0-14273 GCA_035939715.1 Gemmataceae bacterium
GGCCGCGTGCGGCGCTCGGCGGCCAGGGCCAGCACCACATCGGCGCGGACATTTTTCGACAGGTCAGCCAGTATGGCCGCCCGCCCCGTGGTCACATTGCCAAGAGACACATTCGCGCTCAGGCGCCGCAGGCGTTGCGCCAGGTCTTCGGCTAATACCTGCGGGGAGCGCCAGCCGGATTCGCGGTCTACCTGGAAATGCAGCAGCATCCAGTCCGGCAATTCGCTGTTGAGCAGCGGCGACGGCTCAATCAAGGCGCCGGCGGGCGATGGGCTGCCATCGGGTTGGATGGCCACCGGCGGCGTAAACACGGCGCTGTAATGGTTGTACGGCCGGCTGTCTTCCTTTGCCAGGACCGGCGCCACCAGGCTGTCGAGCCGCCAAAGCGCGAGACGCAGATTCGTTTGCTGTTCGGCTTCACGACGTGCCAGAAGCTGTTCGCCCTCAAGCCGCAAGGCCGCCACCGTGGCCCAGCCGAGCCCGCCGACTACTAGTCCGCTGATGAGGACAAAGGCCAGAAAGCCGCCTGTTTTGCCGCCAAGCCAGGATCTCATGCGCTCGCGCCTCGGATCAGGGACTCATCGAGCGGGACCAGTTCCGGCCCGGCCATGTAGCCATGCGCTCGGACCGTGACGATGGCCTCGGGGGTTTCCTTGCCGGACGGGTCGCACAGCTTGGTTCGCAGCCGGGCGATATGCATGTCCACGGTGCGCGTCTCCACCTGCTTGGCGCCGATGCCCCAGAGCCGGGCCAGCAGTTCGTCGCGCGATACGGCGCGCTGGTTGTTGGCAACCAGGAAACTCAAAATCGCCGACTCGGTCTCCGAGAGTTCCGTGCGCGAGCGCTCCGACCAGCAGATTTCCCGGCGCTCGAAATCGATCCGGGCATGCCGGAGCCGCGCGGCGCGCACTTCAAGCGGCCGATCCACAGAACGGCGCAGGACCGCTTCCACACGCGCCAGCAGTTCGCGCGCGGAAAAAGGTTTGACCACGTAATCGTCGGCGCCCATTTTCAAGCCGCGCACCCGGTCGTCTTCCGTGCCGCGGGCCGTCAAAATAATTACAGGCAAGGTCGGACGCACCTTGCGCACTTCCGCAAGCACTTCCAGGCCGTCGCGCCGGGGCAGCAGCAGGTCAAGCAGCAGCAGATCGACGCCCAGGCGCACTGCTTCTTCGAGGCCCGTGGCGCCATCGGCCGCCTCGGTCACGCGATAGCCCGTGGCCTGCAGGGCATCCACGACACCGCGCCGGATGGCCGGCTCGTCTTCCACCACGACAACGTGAATTCCAGGCATAGGACTCCCGTCCTTCGGTGGATCAATATGCGCAGGTGACACCGACCCGGCAGGTAATTTCCAGATCGCCGGCAACGATCGGGGTCTCGCCGTCGCCGCCACCGACAAAGGCGGCATTGGTTTGCATCTGCATGCGCCCACCGTAATAATACTCGGGCTGGCCGTCGATGGTAATCGTCTCTTTCAGGTCAACGTTTCCTCCTGCCGCCAGGGCCCTGGCGTTGGCCAGCGCTTCCTGGACGGCCTTGGTCAGGGCTTCTCTGCGAATGGCAGTTTCGTTTTGTTTGAAGAAGACAATTTGCTGAATCTGATTGGCGCCGTTCTCAAGAACCGTATCCAGGATACGGCTGGCATCGGCGCTCAGCTTGACCGCATCGCCGTTTTGAACCAGCACCGTGAAAGAGTTTGTGACATGATAACCGAGGATCTCCGGAAGCGTGGCCTGGTTGTGCTGCGCTTGCAGCAGTTCGACGTTAACGTTGGCTGTCTTCATCTTCAAGTCCGGGATGTGCAATGCCTTGAGCGCGTCCAGGACTGTCTTTGCCTTGGCACTGTTTTCCTCGCGTGCCGATTTCACGGTTTTGGCGATCGTCTGCACGCTGAAAAAGAGCCGCGCCGAGTCGGGCTTAACTTTGATCGTTGCCGATCCGCTGGTTGAGATCGTGCGTTTGTCTTTCTTGTCTGCATCTGCGGCAACGGGACGCGCCTGGCCGTGGAGCCAGAGCACAGCCAGCAACAGAGTTGCTATCGCCATACCGCCAAGGATGGGCCACCTCTTCATCGCATCCCTCCTGAAAATTCAAGTCCGTGGAATTGGGCAAAACGCCTAGCGCTCGACAAACTATTTTAGCTGACGGAAATGCCGCTGCTGTAACAGCTTGGTAACGAAAGCAGAACCGCGCTCAAAAGCCTTCATCCGCCAGGCGCTGCACCAGGGCCGCATATTGCGGGCTTCGCTCGCGGCACTCTCCCCAGTACTCGGCCAGCGGATTGCGCCAGTTGATCAAGCTGATGTGATCGCCTTCCCAGATCGTGCAGCTTTCACCATAGGTTGCCGAGGCAATGGAGACAATGCCGTCGTTGTCTCCTTCCACGCGTGTGACGATGGCGTGGGACAGACGCCATTCCGGGCTATGCCAGCCGCCGCGATGCCGGCCGGCAATGGAGAAATAGCGCACGCCGGGCGCGTTCGGCGTCTCGGCATTGAAGACGCGGCACTGGGTAGTCGTGAGGTCATAGAAGGCCTGATATGGAATGCCGATGGCGTTCAACATGGGAGTGACCAGCCGCGCCAGCGTGTTGGTTCCCCAATCGGCAAAGGCCGTGCCGCGGTGCGGCGTGCCGATGCTCGTCATGGTCAAGACGCGCTCAGCCATACCCAGGCGCGAGATCATGTAACGCGAATCGAGGCCGCCCATGCTATGCGCGAAGAGATGAACCGGATCGCCGGGCGCTTCCTTATCGAGAAATGCCTTCAGTTGCGCGGCTCGGTCCCCCACGCCGCCCGTTGGATGCATACGCGCGATGAGAACGCGGTTCCCTGCCTCGCGCAGAAATTCCGGCACGCGGGCGAAGTAGCTGGCAATCTTCCAGCCGCACACCTCGAGGTGGTCAAAGCCAAGGAGGCCGTGCACGAGTACGATCGGCGCGCGCAGCTTGGGGATAGTCGCTGATGCCTTCATGCGTCAAGTCAAAGATGTCCGCTGCCAGGTTTAATAATTTTACCGGCGGCGCAAGGCCGGTGGCAATCATCTTTCTGTACCTTGCCTGGCTTTGCCGGGCGTGGCCTTGGCGGCTACTATATTCGCAAGCTACTTATTTCCGAGAGCCTTACGAATTGAGGCCCACTATGGCAGTTGCCAAGGTTGTCCCAGGCCAAACGCGCATCGGTTGGATCGGCACCGGCGTCATGGGACGCTGGATGTGTCAGCATCTCATGAACAAAGGCTATTCGGCAACGGTCTTCAATCGCACGCGCGACAAGGCCAAGCCGCTGTTGGAGGCGGGCGCCAAATGGGCGGACGCGCCCAAAGGCGTTGCGGAGGCGGCCGACGTTGTTTTCGCCATCGTCGGCTTTCCCAGCGACGTCCGCGAGGTCTTCCTGGGAACCCAGGGAGCGTTGGCCGGCAGCCGGCCGGGCATGGCGCTCGTGGACATGACCACGAGCGAACCCTCCCTGGCGCGTCAGATTTACGAAGCCGCCAGGTCCAGGGACGTGGCCAGCATCGATGCGCCGGTCTCGGGAGGCGACGTCGGCGCGAGGAATGCCACGCTGTCGATCATGGTTGGCGGCGATGCCGACGCCGTGGAAGCGATCAAGCCGCTCCTCGAATGCCTCGGTAAGACGATGGTTCACCAGGGACCGGCCGGCGCAGGCCAGCACACCAAGATGGTCAACCAGATTCTCATCGCCAGCAACATGATCGGCGTGTGCGAGGCGCTGCTTTACGGCTACAAGGCGGGACTCGATCTGAAGACTGTTTTGCAATCCGTTGGCGGGGGAGCAGCGGCAAGCTGGTCGCTCAACAATCTCGGCCCGCGGATCATCGACCGCAATTTCGAGCCCGGCTTTTTTGTCGAGCATTTCATCAAGGATATGGGGATCGCCCTGGATGAAGCCAAACAGATGGGATTGGCGATGCCCGGGTTGGCGCTCGCCAACCAGCTTTACCTGGCCGTTAAAGCGCAAGGCTGGGGGCGTAAGGGCACGCACGCACTGATGGTGGCGCTGGAGCAACTTGCCAACATTAAGCGCTAGGTGTCGCTATTTGCTGCCGCCTTCCTGCTTCGGAAGCGGGTGCATCTGGCGGTTGAAGATCACCGGATCAAACGTGTCCACAGGGTCGGCGTCCACATTGTTGGTTCGGGCCGCCGGCAAGGTTTCCGGCCGGCCTGGCGGGTCACCCGGTTCTTTCCGATCTAGCGGAGACGCCGCAGGTTTTGTCTGTGGCTTCTTTTCCGCGTCGCCAGCGCTTGGTTGCGGCGACGCTTCGGGCAAGGTTCGCGCGGTTGCTTGCGACAGCGCATGCGCCTTCTGGGCAAGATGTGGATTCGCTTCGACCGTCGTCCGCACCCACTCTTCCAGCGCGCGAAACGCCGGGATGTCGCGATCCTTCAAAGCGGGCTGCGGCATAGCGCCATGGATGCTTACCGCCTTGGTCAAAAACAAACTGGCTTGCGGCTGTTCCACGTCCACGCAGGCCAGAACAGCGGATAAGTTATGCAACGTTGTTTTGCGGCTGTTCCAACCTTGCTCGTAGGTGCGATTCAGCCGGAAGGCGCCACCGCGGCCCGTGGCATGGCAGGTGGCGCAGGCATTCATGAGGATGGGCTGCACGCGGGTCACGAACATACTGAGCGAATTCGTATCCACCGGCGGAGGACTTTCGGATTCCTGATGCGCTTTGCTTTCCTGGGCCGTCTGATGCATGCGCTGAGCCCGTTCCAGATTCTTGAGGAGACCAAGGCTGGCGGCGTCGTTGGGGCGCATCTGCACGACTGTCCTGGCTTCATCCAGCGCCTCTTTCTTCAGCCCATGAGCCTGGCACCAGTTGCTCAGCCGTACATGTTCGTCCGGATCGCGAAGATTCGCGCGTGAACGCAGGAACTGATAAGCCTCGCCATGGTCCTGACAAAGGCGTAACACCTGCTCCTGCTGTACCCAGACTTCGCCCACCGGCCGGCGAACCCGGTATTGATCACCCTGGCGCTCGATTGCGCCTTCGATGGTCTGCTCGTTGCTGAGCACCAGGACCCGTCCGGTGGTCCGCGGCGGCTCTTGCGCCGCAGCCGGCAACACCACCCAACCGGCCGTGGCAACGGCCACAGCGCAGACAATCAGCCCGATTTTGGTTTTCATAATGGGGCGGGACTATAGAAAGAGGTGTCCGGGCCGTCAAGGCCGAGCTGGGGGCGGTGAATTCTGCTGATTTAGCGCACCAAAGTCTCCTTAATCGCATTCAACAAGCTCGTCAGGGCCTCGCAATCAATCTCAGCGTCCGGGTCGGTGTACAGGAACTGATTGTTTCCCAGGTACACCTCCTTGCCATGGTTGGCAAACGTGCGCGAGCCGAATTCATCATAAGAAAGGCTGTGTGGACCGGGCTGCGGGCTCTTCTTGTAGTTGAAGAAATAGAGCGCCTGGCAGCCGAATAACACGACATTGTCGCCGTCCTCATTGCCCGTGAAGTCGATCAGGCCCAGGATCCGTTCCTCGGGCGGGACGTTGCATACCTTCCGGCACACGGCCAGCAGGTCGGCGCCAAACTCCGGCAGAACATAGCAATTGAACTGGGACTGAAAGCTCAACAGCAAGCGGCGAATCTCCTTGCTTTCCGCGGACAGCCCGGCAAGTGTGGAGGGCTCGTCTGCGCCGTCCGCGGTGGCCGCTCTCTCCTCGCCGGTCTTCTGTCCCAGCAACCACGAGAAAAACCAAAAATCCAGCATCAGGCTTATCCAACCCAGGCCCCAGGGTGCGGATATCCACGACAAAGGGCCGAACGTCGGGCCGCCGGGGAGGAAGTCGGAGTCGTGCCGATACTTCATCGCGATAAAGACGGTGGCGGCGAGGCCGATGATGCCGCTGGCGATGCGTCCTCGATAGGTGCCCCCGGCCGCATGCCAAATATAGTAGCCGACGAAGGGGATCACCGGCAGCCAGGGAAGCAAGCTGGAGCTGTGGTCATGCAGGATCAATTGCGCCATGGCCCCGGACACGCCAATCATGCCGGCAATGGCAATGACGTTTCCCCACACGCTGCCTGGCGCGTCTGCCGTCCTCCTTTTTGACACGGACTCTCGCTTGCCCGATGCCTGCTCGGCCGCGGCAACCCAGCGCTTCAGCCCACTCGAAGGCGAAGGTGAATACGTGGCTGGTCGCGGGGCGGGCGCTGCTTCCGCCGGCGGTCCCGAAGGGGCGGCGACCGTCGATTGCCGGCGCGCCAGGCTATCGAAAACAAAGTCGCGGAGCGACCCGAAAAAACCCGGCATGGGCGCGGCCCCTCCTGCGCTCGCCGAAGGCGCCGTGCGCCCGCCCGGAGAAGTCCCGAATCTTCGGCCTAGAAAAGCCAGCTTCACTTCCGGCTTGTTCAATACCAGTAACGCCCAAAGGCCGAACGGCAAACCGATGACAAAGGCGGGGGACCATGGAAACATGGCCCAGATACTGGCGGCCTCAGCCAGGGCATAGGATTGGAAGCGCATCATCCTGAATCCGCCGACGAAGAGGATTCCGATGGACGAACCGACGGCAAGCAAGGCGAGGAACGCCAGCAACTCCCAGAACGGCTGCTTCCAGTTGAACTTGTCTGCGAGAATACCGGCCAGGAAGACCCAGGAGAGGAAGCTCAACAAGCCCACGAACATAAGACCTGCAGCGGGAGCCATCACGCGGACAGGCGTTGTGTCTCGCCATGGCCGCTCCTGGGCGGAACTGCTCCAAACCTGAGGGGGCAACGCGGCAGCCACAAGGGCTTCAACGTCCGTCTTGATCGCGCTGATCGACTGATAGCGGCGTTCGGGTTCCCTTTCCAAAGCGCGCAGAACCACTTCATCAAGGCGTTGGTCGACCGCTACTTTTTGTGAGGGAGCCGCGAACCGGCCCAGCGGCAATTCACCCGTCAGCATCTCGTAAAAGACCACACCCAACGAATAAATATCCGCGCGATGATCAACGCCGCTCGGCCGCTCCATCTGTTCCGGCGCCATGTAGTGCGGCGTGCCCATGATCTGTTGCGAGGCCGTGAGCGTGAACGCGGGCGCGCGGCCGACCAGCTTGGCGAGGCCGAAGTCGGCAATTTTCACCCGGCCGCGCTTGTCGATGAGGATGTTCTCGGGCTTGATGTCGCGGTGCACCACGTTCTCGTCATGGGCATATTGCAAGGCGTCACAGATTTGCGGAACGATCTGCAAGGCCAAGGCGGGATCGATGGGCTTGCCCTGCATCAGTTGCCGCAGGTTCAAGCCGTCCACGTACTCCATGATGAAGTGATACAGGCCGTCCACTTCGCCGTAGTCGTGAACGCCGACGATGCTCGGATGATTCAATCGTGCCAGGGCTCGGGCCTCGCGGGCAAAGCGCTCGGCAAACGCCGGGTCCGACGCGCTGTCCGGCGGCATGATCTTCAAGGCCACCAGCCGATCGAGTTTCTTTTGCCGGGCCTTGTACACGGCGCCCATGCCGCCCTGGCCGAGAAGCTCAATAATCTCCAAATCCGGAAAGCGCCGCGCCAACTCCGCCGGCGCCGGTGCGACAAAGCGACCCCGTACTCCTGGCGATTCGGCCGCGCGCGGGTTTGAGCCATTGCCGTCGGAATCGCTCAACGCTTGTTGCAGCAAGCATTTAGGGCAGAGGTCTTGCGGAGCATCTTCCGGGAGGTCGGCCTGGCATTCTGGACAACTGCGTGCTTCTGGCATGAGAGGCTCTCCTTTTCATTCACGTTCCACTCGTAACAGAAGCAATCTCGAACAAAGGTTACACGAATTTTCTCGTAGGGCAGGTTTGTAACCTGCCGTTGCGGCTCCGGCAGGTTGCCAACCTACCCTACGAACCGAGAACGGTAAACAATTCACGAATCTCCGCATCGATTTCGGCCGGCTCAATTACGGTTCGCCCGATCTCCTCGCGCAGCAATTCCCGATAACGTCGCCGCAGCCGATGAACGGCTACCTTGACAGCGCCCGCGGTCATGCCGAACCGCTGGCCGAAAGCTTCGTAGGAGATGCCGGTTTTGTCGCCGGTCAAGTATGGCTTCAGCCGGTCGAAATAGTCAGCCTTGCCGGCATGCGCCAACTCCTCGCGCAAACGCGACAACACCTGGTCGAGAAGAGTCAAGGCCCAGCGGCGCTCGAAGAGCTTTTCCGGCGGCAACGTTTGACGCGCTTCCAGCGCGTACTTGCTTTCCGCCGCGTCGAAATCCAGGGGGATTTGCGTTCGGCCGCCGCCGCGTTTGAGTGCCCGGGCCCGGTCGCGTTCGTTGGCCAGAAAGTGTTTGCAGCATGCCAGCAGGAACGAGCGGAACTTTCCCTTGGCGCGGTCGACGGTGCCGAGAAAATCGGTTTCCAGAAGCCGGGCGAAAAACTCCTGGGTCAAATCCTGGGCTTCTTCGGCGCCGTGGCCTTGCCGGCGAATGAAAGCGTAAAGGGGGTACCAGTAGCTGCTGCACAGCGCCGCCAGCGCTGTCCGTGCTTGCGGAGAGTTGCGGTCTCCGGCAGCGAGCACGATGCTCCAGTGTGTCGTGGCAAAACCGGCGCCTGCAGGCTTCAAGAATTCCGGCTGCTCATCCCCGAGAGGCATGGCCGCATTGTAATCGCGCGGCAACAAACAGAAAAAGAAAAACTAGGCCTTGATGATGTCGCGCACGGTCATGCCGCTGGGGATCATGGGCAGGACATGTTCCTGATAGGGTACCTTGACGTCGAGCACAAACGGGCCCTTGCTGTCGATCATCTCCTCGATAGCGGCGTCGAGGTCCTCGCGCTCGGTAACGCGGCGGGCGCCGCAGCGGAAGCTCCTGGCCATGGCGACGAAATCGGGATACTCCTCCTGGTCGAAGCCGGCGCCGAGATAGGTATGGGCGCGGTTGCCGGCATGGAAACGGTCCTCCCACTGCACGACCATGCCCAGGTGCTGATTGTTGAGGAGGAAAACTTTCACGGGCAATTTCTCCACGAAGGCGCAGGCCAGCTCCTGGATGTTCATGAGAAAGCTGCCGTCGCCGTCGATGTCGATCACCGTCTTCGACGGGTGGGCGGCCTGCGCCCCCAGGGCCGAGGGCAAGCCGAAGCCCATGGCGCCCAGGCCGCCGCTGGTCATCCAGTTGCGCGGCGAATTGAAGTGAAAATACTGGGCGGCCCACATCTGGTGCTGGCCGACGCCCGTCGTCACCACCGTGTTGTCCAGCGCTCCGCGGTCATGGATGATGTGCCAGAGGCGATCGATGGCGCACTGCGGCATGATGGCGTCCTCGCGCTCGCCGTAGCGCAGCGGCTCCGCCTCGCGCCACTGTTCGATTTGCTGCACCCAGTCCACGAAGCGCTGTCCGACACCCGCCCCGCCGCCGTTTTCCTGCTCCAGCAAGGGCAGGAGATCGCGGAGCGCCTGCGCCACGTCGGCGTGAATGGGCAGGTGCGCGACCTTGTTCTTGTTGATCTCGGAGGGATCGATGTCGATGTGCACGATCTTGCCGTGCTTGGCAAATTCGCTGAGCTTGCCGGTGACCCGGTCATCGAAGCGCACGCCGAGGGCCAGCAACAGATCGGCCTCGTTGACGGCATAGTTGGCATACACGGTGCCGTGCATGCCCAGCATTTGCAGGCAGAGGAAATGCTCGCTCGGAAAACCGCCCAGGCCCATGAGCGTCAGGGCCACCGGGATGCCGGTCCGCTCGGCAAAGGTCTTGAGCCACGGCGCCGCGCCGGAGGAGACGATGCCGCCGCCGGCATAGATGATCGGCTTCTGGCTCTGTCGAATGGCCTGCAGCACGGCGTCGAGCTCTTCGCGCGTGGCCCGGCGGAAGGGCCGATAGCCGGGCAGGTTCATGGCTGGCTCGTAGTCGGCCACCACCTTGCCGTCCTGGACATCCTTCGGCACATCCACCAGGACGGGGCCGGGCCGCCCGGTGCTGGCGATGTGAAACGCCTCTTTGAAGACGCGCGCGATGTCTTCCGTACGCGTCACCAGGTAATGATGCTTGGTGATGGCCCGGCAGACCTCGACAATGGGAGTTTCCTGAAACGCATCCGTGCCGATCACCGAGGTGCGCACCTGCCCCGTGATGGCCACGAGAGGAACCGAGTCCATCTTGGCATCCGCCAGGCAGGTGACCAGGTTGGTCGCGCCCGGCCCGCTGGTCGCCACGCAGACGCCGACGCGGCCGCTGCTCCGAGCATACCCCTCGGCAGCAAAGCCGCCGCCCTGCTCGTGCCGCGGCAAGATGGTGCGCAGCCGTGAGCGGAAGCGGGTCAAGGCCTGGTGGATCGGCATGCTCGCCCCGCCCGGATAGGCAAACACCACCTCCACGCCATGGTTCACCAGGCATTGCACCAGGATATCAGCGCCGCACTGAAGAGTTCCCGCTCGTTCGCCCATGAATGACACTCCGCTAGCAAAGCCGCCAACCCCTGAACTCCCGGACGATTCAACAGAGGCGCGCGGTCCTCCGTTGTGGCGGTTCAATCAATTGTATCACCAAGTAGATCAACACAATCCATATTTGAACGGTTTCTTGACGCGCGATTCCGCAAAATGAGTTTGCCAGTTTGCCATGCCGTTCGGGCCGACCACCGCCGCCAGTTCCCCTCGCTCAATGCGCAGATCGATCCCCTTGAGGACCGGGCGAATGCCGTAGTGCTGGGTGACATTCACGACTTCGATCATGGATTTATCGTAGCAAACGGGCCGGCCACGCCGGCCAGAGTAGTCCGGCGATCCGGAGCGAGCCTCTATTTGCAGCTGGCGCGAGCTAGTACAATTGCCGTAGGCGTTGCATGATAGTGACTTGCACGTTTGTTAGTTTCTCTAGTGCGCAAAAAGAAAACCCGGCATCGTGCCGGGTTGCGTTGCTTGCAGGACTTCGGGTTGTTTATCTCTTGGCAGCGACTTCCTTTTCAATATTCGGGTTAACGGCCCGGTCGTACGCCGCCAGCGCTTGCTGCAAGGCGAGGTAAGCCGATTCATCGCCCGGCACGGCAGGCGCGAATTGCAGACCATGGGCGGTCATGTAGTTGACCAACTCAGGAATGGTCTTCGCCTTGAGCGCGTATTTGCCGGTGAAGAAGCTGCCGACATCGGGTTGCTGCAGGGCCCGAATCGCGTCGTCGAGGTTGTTCAAGAAAACATTGGCGTCGATGTACAGGGAAGGCGGCAGATCGGTTCCGGTCTTGCGGAGGCGGGTCCGCATGCGGTCCGTGTCAGTGATGAGCTGGGAAATTGAGCCCGAATCCACCTGCCCGTTGAAGCCGGCCTGGCTGACGGCGTCGCGGACCAGCGAGTTGATGCGTTCCCGATCCTCCTTGAAATCAATGCTGCTCAGGGCGACGGGCCAGGTCAATCGGCCTTCGTTCTTGAGCAGGCCGATGTTGCCTTGCCCCTTGGTGACATTGACATGCTTGAGCGTATCCTCGTTGAGCGGCGTGCTGAAGGTACGCAGCTGAGCGGTGTCGCCGCGCGCCTGCATGCTGTTAATGTCCTGGAGCAGATCATTGAGCGCCTTGGCCGAGGTGATTTCCGTCACCGGCGGGTTATTGCGGCTGCGCATCACCCGTTCCTTGAGGTTGCGCAAACGCAGCTCTTCCGCGCTCGGCGTGTGCTCGCGCATGTAGGTTTCGAGATCGAACTTGGTGCGGTCGTTCTTGAGCTTCTCCCCACGGCGCTGCTCGCGCATCGTCAGCGTTCGCTGCTGATCGATGATGAATTCCCCCTGAGCCTTCGTCAGCTCGGCCGAGCCTCTCAATGTGTTACCGGGGCTGGGGTCGTAATAAGACGTGAGATAGCCGCCATAGCCGCCGCCGTAGCCTAAGCCGCCGCCTAAGCCGCCGAAACCATTTCCCCAACCACCGCCGGGGAAGGCATAGGGCGGAAAGTTTTGCAGCGCCCGCCCCTGCAACCCCAGGTTGAAGGCAGCCTGACTGACGTTCAGGCCAGGTCGAATCTGGAAGAACGGACTGACCCCTGGGATGAAATTCTGCCCAAGGGCAGGACGAACTGTTGCCAGGCTCGTGACGAGCACGGCACCGACTCCAAAGCGCTTCAGGAAAGTAATCATGGCTGCCTCTCCCTTAAACAAGGATCAACACCGCTATATGGTTTGGGTCTCTTCCCTTTATACCGTATTCCCTAAGCGACCGCGTTGCAAAAAAGCACAGGACCTTGCCTAAATCGCACATGTCGCGTAAAATTGTTAGTGAGCACTTTCATCCTGCATTATCCGAACATTCGATAAATCGGTCTCCTTGTGCTGAACCGGAACAGGGGCTAGACCTTCTTTATAAATAGATCGTTTCGTTTGCTCCCGCGTTCCATCCGCTCCTTGGATTAGCACAATCCGCCTAATCGGAAGTGCAAATCTGAGGCCGAAGGCCGGAAGCGTTAAGATGGGATAAAAATCTTGCCTTCGCTTTATATAATGATGTACGGGAGTGAAGCTTTGGCGAATTGGGATTCGCAGATACAAAAGCCTAAGGGATCTTGGCGGCGGACGATCTGGCGGCAAGGCCGGCTAGCGTGTTCGTTTGCCTGGCATGGAAAGCGGCTGTAGGCAACATCTATCACCAGGAACAGAGACAACCCGGAATTGGTCATGAAACGGAATAACCAACTGGCAGAAATGGAACGATCGCATGGAGTTGCAGCGAAGAACCGGCTTGCCGGCCGAACGGCAGGCGGCGAACGAGCCCTTGGCTCGGAATCCTTCGTGCATGATCCCGATCCGTTCTTTGTGCACGACGAAGATGCCCCGGAGACGCTTGCCGGGCACGACGAGGAACAGGCTGCGGCTGCAGAAACCGAGACCGGGCAGGCGCCTGATGATACCCTTGGCTTGTATCTGCGGCAAATGGGCGCCATTCCGCTCCTTAACCGCAAGGAAGAGCTGGATCTTTCGCAACGTCTGGAAACGGCCCGCAAACGCTACCGCCATGCCGCCCTGCTAAGCGTCTATGTGCTGAGCCGCGTGCAATCGACCTTTGAGCGTGTCCAGGCCGGTCAGTTGGCGGTCGATCCCACCATCGATGTCGTTACCAGCCTTGGCTTGAGCCGGGAAAAGATTCTCGCGCGCATGCCGCATAACCTGCGCACCCTGAGACATTTGCTGGATGAGGCAGCAAGCTCGTTTCGCATGTTGCTGCGCGCCGGCACTCCCTCGGCACGGGTCAGGATTCGCCGGGCTTTCTGGCGCATCCTGCGCAAGTCGTCGCTTCTTGCCGAGGAAATGTCTCCGCGCGTCGATCTGCTCGATCGCTGGACCGAGGAGTTGCAGGAACAGTCGGCCAAAATGAGCCACCTGGCGCGACAAATTGACAACGGCGGCCGTTCGCGCGTGGAGCGCGAGGAGCGTATCAAACGCATCAAGGAGTTGCGCGACTTGATGCTGCAGGTGCAGGCCACTCCCGAAGATCTGGCTCAACTGGTGGACGTGCTGGGGCGGCGACGGATTCTGTATCAGAAAGCACGCAGAGCTTTGGCGGAAGGCAACCTCCGCCTGGTGGTTTCCATTGCCAAACGCTATCGTGGCCGTGGGCTGGCATTTGCCGATTTGATTCAAGAAGGCAACCGCGGTCTCATGCGGGCCGTGGACAAGTACGAGCACCGGCTCGGCTTCAAGTTCGGCACCTATGCGACCTGGTGGATTCGCCAGGGCATTACGCGGGCCCTGGCCGATCATGCCCGGACCGTGCGCGTGCCTTGCCATCAGGTGGGCATGCTCGCGGCCATCGAGCGCGTCCGCGGCGAATTGACCGTCAAGCACGGGCGCGAGCCGTCCGTGGAAGAGATCGCCAAGGTGCTCAAGGTCACGCCGGAGGAGGCGCGCTCCCTGCGCGTCGTGGGCCGTCATCCGGTCAGTTTGCACGAACCGCTTGGCGGCGACGGCGAACGGGCACTCGAGGATTTTCTGGGCGACACCGACGCCAGCAACCCGGGGCGGGCTGTCGATCAGCACCTGCTCAAGGAGCGCATCGGCGAGGTGCTGCGTTCCCTGACGCCGCGCGAGCGGGAAGTCATCGAGTTGCGTTTCGGCTTGCGCGACGGCCACCCCAGGACCTTGGACGAAGTAGCCCGCACCTATGGCATTACCCGCGAGCGGATTCGTCAGATTGAAGCCCGCGGCTTGCTCAAACTCCGACAACCGAACCGAAGCCAGCGCCTGGTGGAGTTCGCGGAGAGCGAATAAGCTGAAATGAACATTGGGAGAAGCAACAAGCCCACGGCATCGCCGTGGGCTTTGTCGTTTGACGCCGCCCGTGGGGGCAAGTTTCTAACTTG
>DASZFN010000167.1:0-9348 GCA_035939715.1 Gemmataceae bacterium
GGCGCCTACATCACGCGGAGCGTGATGACTACACTGCTCCGCCAGGGTCAGGGCTTCTTGAAATCCGTTTGAAAAGTCGGCCGGCCCTGGATCGCCGACAAGCGCACCTGAGCGGTTTCCGCATAGCGTGTGCCGGGGAAAGCCTGAACGACTTTTTCCAGGTACAGCGAGGCCTGCTGCGGCTGGCCCTTGCGGATGAGCGTCTCGGCTAGCGATAAATACAAGCCGCTCACGCGTTCGGTGGCGGTTTCGCAAGCTTTCTGCAGCCATTCGGGGTTGTTCTTGATTTCCGCTGCCAGTTGCACCGCTTCCGAGCCTTCCGGCAAATCCGCATAGACGGTGCGTAGCACCTCACAACGATCCAGGCAGCACAAATACTGCTCGGTGCGGTAGTCTTCGCGGGCCTGCGCCAGGAGTGCTCGGGCCTGACGGCCGCGTACATCGTCCTTGACCGCAGGCTTGGCTGCGAGATTGCTCAGCAATTGACCGGCTTCCGCCGCAGCCTGGGTTCCGGCGTAAAGACGCAACAGCTCGGAAACAGTATTGATCGCTTCGGTGGTCTGGCCCTTTTCGTCAAGCTGCTTGGCGCGGGCCAGCTTGCCGGCAGCTTGCTGTTCCAGATCCTTGAGAAGTTCTCTGGATTTCGCCTGCACCGGGCGATTCAGGCCGTCCTCGGTGATGCTCTTCAAGAGAGCAATGCCGCGGGCATAATCGGCCGCTGCAATGGCCTTGCTGGCATCCAGATAATCGCGCTGCATCCATTCCGGGTTGCTGAGGCTGGCCAGCACGCGTTGCAGGTGCTCCTGAAAGCGCCCCGCTTCCAGGTACCCTTCAAACGTCCCCAGGATCTTGCCGTCCGGCGCGGCGAGTACGATGGTGGGGAAGCTTTGAATACGCAGGGCGTCGGTGAGAGCCACGTTTACGTGGGCATCCACCTTCAACGGAATGAAGCGTTCATTTATCAGGCCGCTGATCACGGGCTCCCGGAATGTGGTGGCGTCCAGCTTTTTGCACCAGAAACAATTTTCCGTGCCGAAATCGAGAACCAGGGGAAGGTTCTTCTGGGTTGCTTCCTTGCGGGCGGCATTGTAGTCGGTGCGCCACTGCACCTCCTGGGCGTTGCCGGCGCGCGGCACGAAAAAAAGGGCCAACGGAGAAAGGAGCAAGCCGATGATCCGCAAAGCCGTTCCTGACATAAGGTGCGACTCCTTCTTTCTCTTCGAGGTCCGTCAGGCCCGCGGGTGAGCCTTCTGGTAGCTGTCGCGCAAGCGGTTGGTTGTTACGTGCGTGTAAATTTGTGTCGTTGACAAACTGCGGTGGCCGAGGAGTTCCTGGACGCTGCGAATGTCGGCGCCGCGATCGAGCATGTGCGTCGCAAAGCTATGACGCAGAGTATGCGGGCTGGTGCGCGGATCCAGGCCGACGATGGCGAGATACTTTTCCAGCAGGCGGCCGACGCTGCGCGCGGTCAGGCGCGTGCCGCGCTTATTCAGGAAGACGGCCTTGTGCGCGCGCGGCGCTGCCGCCACCCGGTCGCGCTGCGCGAGCCACTCCTTGAGGGCAGCCAGCGCCTGCGGGCCGAGGAGCGCCAGCCGCTCCCGTTTGCCCTTGCCGCGCACCGTCGCCAGGCCGCTGTCGAGATCGACATCGTCGAGGTTCAGCCCGGTTAATTCGGCGACGCGCAGGCCGGCGGAGTAAAGCGTCTCCAGGATGGCGCGGTCGCGCAAACCCAGCGGCGCATCCGGCGCCGGTGCCGCCAGCAGCCGGGCCATGTCCTTCTCGTTCAGGAAATGCGGCAGCTTCTTGTCCTGGCGCGGGCCGCGCAGGCCGTCCGCCGGATTGACTTCCAGCACGCCCTGCCGGCAGAGATAGCGACACCACGAGCGCACCGCCGCAAGACGCCGGGCAATGGTCGTTCGCGCGTAGTCCTGCTCGTGCAACCAGGCCACGTAGGAGCGCAGCAGGCGCGTGGAAAGTTGGCCCGGCCCGGCGGCCTGGCTGCCCAGGCGGCCGCGGAAAAACCCGAGCGCCTGCTGCAGGTCCTCGCGATACGACTTGACGGTATGAGCCGAGGCGTTTTTCTCCAGCCCGAGATGGCGCAGGAAGTCAGCCATGGCTTCATCCATTGGGCTCACCGCCCTTCAGCTGCCGATTCGTGAACGGGGCGAAGAGTTCATCTCTGGAGAGGAGCACGCCTGCTGCCTGGCCTTGTCCGTCAGCACCGCCGCATCAAACCAGTTGAAGTTCAGGGCAGGATCGGCAGCCTGGTCGCGGAAAAAGTCGATCAACTGAGCGCGGCTGGCATCGTCATAGATGAAGACATAGCGCTCGTCTGCCTTGATCAGGGCCAGCACGTTCAGCTCGCGGCGCATCAATACCCCCGCCGTTCGGAATCCGTGCAGCGGCACGATTTCGACTCAGCTACAGATATCGTCCGCGTGCAATGGGTGGCTTGCTGAAAGCCGAGGGGTGGTGTGCAGAAAAAAGCCGGAAAGACGGAATTGTGCCCCTTTCTTCCGTCGCCTGCTTATCTTTGCTCTTCTCAGGTCAAATCGCGCAAGCTGCGCAAGCCCACCTCTTCGCGGCAGGCAAACGGCTCGCCATGGCTGCAACCGATTGTCCAGCCCCAGTAGCGGGCGCGGTCGCGCAAATCGTCAAGGAGGGTCGGGGGTGTCGTGGGCCGGCCGGCAATGAACTGCGAATGGTAGCAAGCCAGGACGCGCATCTTGGTCTCGATGTGGGAGGAGATATCGACCACGAAGGACGGCTTCAGATGAAGCCGCAGATGCACGCTAAAGTAGTAAATGATTTTTTCCGGAAAATGCGGCTCGCCCGGCATATCCGTCTTGCTGAGCTTGGCCCAGAAGCGGGCCGCGTCCACGAGCGCACTGGCCGCGACATGATCGGGGTGCGCGTCTTCCCAGTAAGGCGCAAACAATATCCGCGGGCGAAGTTGACGGATGGCGCCGGCCAGGAGGCGGCGGGCTTCGAGTCCGGCCTGCAGGGAGCGATTCGGCAAGCCAAGATTGCCGCGCCAATCCAGCTGCAAGATTGCCGTGGCGGCAGCAGTTTCGCGCTGGCGCGTTTCGGGACTTCCATGCGGCGTGGGTTCCCCGTCCGTGAGATCGAGTACTCCCACGCGAAGACCTTGTGCCTTCAAACCTGCCAGGGTGCCACCCAGGCCCAGTTCCGCGTCATCCGGATGGGGGGCAATCACCAGGTAATCCAGCGGCGCGCTTGGCGTGATCGACTGCACGAGCAAAGACTCCTGGACGACGATGCCATGATACATCACACGGTTAGCGGCATTTTACAAGCCATCCCGACGCGGACAACGCGATCGTATATGCCGCCCTGGCCCCGATTTCCTCAAAAAAATGACCACCATTCGGTCGATCGCTGAAAAATGGCCCGTCGTTTGCTTGGGGTGGAGGACAAGACACTCTGCGCCTACCGCTTTCTGGCACAGGAAACGGCCAATGGCAAAAAAGAGCCGGTACCTCTCTGCCTTTGTCCCCAAAGTCGTTACCCCAGAGCGGGCTAAGCGTTTACACCGTCTTCTACGTATCCTGGGCGACCGCGCCCAAACCCGTACATCCCTGGCCAAACGTCTGCGACTGGACACGCGCGGCTTTTATCGTGATCTGGAATTCCTCCGCACCATGGGAATCTTGATAGACCTTCATGGGCAGCGTTATTCCCTTGGTGAGAAGACCAATGCCGCTCTAGGCAAGTTGCCTTTTCCAGACCCCGGTTTGACGCTGCGCGAAGCGATGCTCCTGGCCAGGGGCAGAACCATCGCGCATCGTAAAGTAAAGGCGCTCATCCAGCAGATCATCCGCTAAGAAACGTCATTTTGTGCTCATTGATGCCGCAAATTAGCGCCTGCTACAGCTGTCGTTAATGGTTAGGCGCGCTCCGTCTCGATGAATTCAGGCGCCGGCTTAAATAGACGCCATCTGCTGGCACAGGAATTGTCGCTGAAGCAATGCTGCAGCAAGGGTTTGTGAGTTTGGTGATGCGTGTCCGACGTTTCCCCGTTTCCACGCCGCTTGACGGCATAAATTATGCAAGCTACACTGTATGCCCTGAGATCCACGCCCGCGGCCCAACACAAAAAGGTTGTCGCTATGTGGAGGCCGGTCAAGCGATTCTGGCGCGATGAGCGCGGGACGCTCCTCATCACCGAGTGGATTTTTCTGGCTACCATCCTTGTCATCGCGATTGCGCCGCTTGCTGCTAGACGCTTTTCGGCCGTTCAGGTCGAATCGATTAGCGTTGTAGCCACCAACCATCCCCATCCTTGATTACTGCCGCCTCAGTTTGCCTAATACCAGGGCGCCGATGGTGAAGATGGCGACGCAACTGACGGCCGCCGCGCTTATTTTCTGCCCAAGGCGATATGAAGCCGGCTCAAAGCGGAAGACCACCGCATGAGCGCCTGCCGGTACCTCGACGGCGCGAAACAGATAATCAGCACGGCGAACCGGCGCCGGCTGGCCGTCAATCAGGCAGGACCATCCCGGGAACCACACATCCGTGAGCACCAAATAGGCTTGCGCAGACGTTTTTGCTTCCAGTTTGATCAGGTTCGGCGTGTACTCGAGAATTTTCACCGCGTCCAAACTGTTTGCCGTGGACGGGCCGGCTGCCATGGTTGCGTCGCAGTCCTCCAGCAAGACTTCGTGGCGAAAATCGGTTGCCTTCATTTGCTCGAGTACGTTTGCGCGCGGCGGCAGGGGTCGTGCCTGATGAACCAGGAATGCGCGGGGAAAGGCGCTGGCGTTCTCGTAGACGGAGTATTCCGGCAGCTTCTGCATGCCGCCCTGGAGAAAGGAATAGGCCGCCGGTTGCGGATCCCAATCGATCAGGCTCCAACCGCGGTTCCAGGCCGGCTCGCCCGGCGAATCCAACTTGACCTCAGACCGGCAAGGCTGCAGAAGAAAGCGCGTGCCCAGCAGGTCCAGGAAGACCTTGTTGCGTATCGGGAACAGATCGATAATCGGATACCCGAACACGCCCGAACGCGGCGCAATCGCATCATCTTTGTCGAGCACAAATTGCAAGTATTCCTTGTAGCGCTGGACATCAAAGCTGTTGTAGCCGAGCACAGGCTCGAGCTGGACATTGCCGACCATCGGCAACGCCGGACCTAGCGGCGAACTCGAAGGCGATCCAAACAAGCCGCGGTCGAGAATGCGCCAGCGCTCGCCGGCAGCCTCACGTCGCTTGGCGCTCAGAGCAGCCACGCACTCCGATGGAGCGAACAGAGATGCCTCCGAACGCACCGCGACGTTTGGCAAGGCCAGTGCCCATAGCTCGACAACCAGCAGCAGGCCCCAGGCCCATTTCCATTGCAGGCTGCCGAGCGCACCGCGTCTTCTCAATAACCATGCAGCCAGGGCAGCCATTACGCAAACTTTCGGCCAGTAGGTCCATGCGCTTAGGGGCACCGAGTCCGCCCAGCCAAGAAGCGCATGGAGCAGATTTTGCTCGGCTGGGCCTGGTTGGCCGGAGGCCTGTTGGCGCCGCCAGGTCATAAATGACTCCACGGCGGAGCCGACGCCTAAAAGAACCGCCACGGTCAGCAATCTCGCAAGGGCCCCCCGACAGCATGCGCCAACTTTATCGGATGTCGGCGATTCATCGAGGAATGCCTGTGTGGTGCGTCCGGCCAGCAAAGCCACCGGTAGCGCCAGCAGCATGAGCATGCGCACCGGAATTTGAAAAAGGCGAAAACCGGGCAGCCACTGTACGAGGGCAGCGCCGCCCACGGAGAAAATCAGAAGCATGAGGCAAACCGCGGCATCGTAACGCACCCGACCGCGCAACAGCAAGGGCGCCGTAAGTGCCGCCGACAGCCACAGGACACCGAAGCCGCCCCGGTCCTCCCATGTGCCCGACCAGCCTGGGCCGATCAGCCCCATGATCGAAGGCAAACAGACTGCCACTATGTCGCGCGCCGAGACTCCTGCGGCCCGGCTGGCTTCAGGCGCCGCCTCCAGCGCGGGCAGGAGTTGTACGGCGCTCAGCGCTGCGGCGACCGCGACCGTCCACGCTCCCAATCCCAACCACCACAGGACCGGCCGCCAGGTCCCTATTTGTTCTCTTGGCTCCTCATCCGCCTGCGCTCCACTCCACGCAGGTACGGCGCCGAAAGTCCACAGCGCTACAAAGACGCCGGCATACAGCGTCATTTGCGGATGCGTGCCCAGCACAATGAGCGCATACACCGCCCCCGCCCAGGTGGCGCGCAGCAGACTGCGCCTGGCCACGGCCTGTTCCAGGAAGAGCAATACCAGCGGCAGCCAGGCTAGCGGGACCATGATGTAATGCCCGCCGGCCAGTACGTGCAGCAGCCACTTGCCCGCGAACATGTAGCCAATGCCTGCCACGAGTGCCGCGGCCGGTCCTAGTCCGCGGTACCTGGCGTAAGCAAACATCAGCCAGCCGGCGAGGATGACATGGGCCACCACCAGCCAGCTCATGGCCGCGCCTACGCGTTCCTCAGGCAGGAGGTACAGCAAAGCGTGGGGCGGGTAAAACGCGGCCACCTGAACATCGTGGATGAACGGCATGCCGCCATAGCTGTACGGATTCCAGAGCGGCAGCTCCCCGGTCTCATGCCACGAGCGCACCAGGAACCGCTTCATCGGCAGATGCATGGCCAGCAAATCGGAATGATCGGCATAAAGGATCTGCGCGGGATGCAAGACCAGATCGCTGAAAAAAAGCAAACCAAGGAAAGCGAGCAGCAGGTACGGCCGGAGACGGCACAGCACGAGAACATCCTTCCACCAGGCGATCAGGCAACCCCTCTCAAAGATAGCATGCCGGCCGCCGCCGCTTGAAGATGGGTTGCACGAAAGCCGGGAAAAGGCCACAATTTGCCGTTTCAGCCGTCAACCGCGGACATGGAGGTCCCCATGAAAACTGCCATCATCATTCCCGCGCGCTATGCCTCTTCGCGCCTGCCCGGCAAGCCGCTGCTGCGGCAGACGGGCAAATACCTGGTCCAGCATGTGTACGAGCGCGCCAGGCAAGCGCGCCGGGCCAGCCGGGTTATCGTGGCCACCGATGATAGCCGCATCGCCGCCGCGGTGCGTAGCTTCGGCGGCGAAGCAGCCATGACCCGCCGCACCCATGCCAGCGGCACGGATCGGGTTGCCGAGGTCGCCTGCGGCCTCGACGCGGAAGTGATTGTCAACTTGCAAGGCGATGAGCCGCTGATCGATCCCGCCTCGCTGGACCTGTTGCCGGAGCTGCTCGACCGCGATGCCGGTGTGGACATGGCTACGCTGGCGGCGCCGCTGGCGAATCTCGAACAATGGCAAAATCCTAATTGCGTCAAAGTCGTTTGCGACGCAGCGGGCCGGGCGCTCTACTTCAGCCGGAGCCCGATCCCCTTCGTGCGCGATGGTTTGCCGAATTTCGCCCACCGCCCTGCCGGGTTCTTGCAGCATCTGGGACTCTACGCGTATCGCCGCGCGTTTTTACTGAAACTGGCTCAGCTGCCGCCGACGCCGCTCGAGCAGTTTGAGAAGCTCGAACAGCTGCGCGTGCTGGCCCTGGGACATCGCATTGCCGTCGGCGTCGTGCAGCACGCCTCCATCGGCGTCGATACGTATGCGGATTACGAAGAGTTTATTCGCATATACCGGCAAAGTTACCTCCGTCCGGCAGCCTAGGTGTGGCTTTGCTTGGCGGCGCACCTGCCGTTTCGCTATGATAGCGGTGGGCATACGCAAGAGCCCACGGGCCTTCCCCGTGGGCTTTCGACGTTTCCGAGGCAAGCTTCATGGCCAAACACATTTTTGTTACGGGCGGCGTGGTTAGTTCCCTGGGCAAGGGGCTGACCTGTGCATCGGTCGGCATGCTGCTGGAGCGCAGAGGCCTCCGCGTCCGCTTGCAGAAGTTTGACCCGTACATCAATGTCGATCCGGGCACCATGAGCCCATACCAGCACGGCGAGGTGTATGTTCTTGACGACGGCGCGGAAACCGACCTCGACCTGGGCCACTACGAGCGCTTCACCAACGCGCCCTTGACGCGCGATTGCAACTTTACGACGGGCAAGATCTATCAGTCGGTCATTCAGAAAGAGCGGCGCGGCGAGTATCTGGGCAAGACCGTGCAGGTGGTCCCTCATGTCACGGATGAGATCAAGGCTGCGGTGCGCAAGCTGGTCGCCGATGACGTGGACGTGGTCATTACCGAAATCGGCGGCACGGTTGGCGACATTGAAGGCTTGCCCTTTCTGGAAGCCATCCGCCAGTTCGCCCTCGAAGTCGGCAAGCAGAACTGCCTGTACATCCACCTGACGCTGATTCCGTACCTCAAAGCTGCCGGGGAGGCCAAGACCAAACCGACGCAGCATAGCGTCGGCCGGCTGCGCGAGATCGGTATCCAGCCGGACATCCTCATTTGCCGGACCGAGCGCGAGCTGGCCAAGGACGAGGCGGAGAAAATCGCTCTCTTCTGCAACGTCGAGCCGCGCGCGGTCATCGAGGAACGCGACAAGGAATTCAGCATCTACGAGGTGCCGCTCAGCCTCGTGGACCACGGCCTCGATGAATTGATCGTCGAGAAGCTCAACCTGCGGGCGAAACCCCTGGAAATCAGCGATTGGCGGCAAATGCTGCAGCGCATCAAGAACCCGGCGCATGAAGTGACCATTGCCGTGGTCGGCAAGTACATCAAGCATCACGATGCCTACAAATCCGTCTACGAGGCCCTCGACCACGCCGGCATTGCCCTCAACACCCGCGTCATCGTCCGCAAGGTCGAGGCCGAGGACATCGAGCGCGAGGGGGTCGAGCGCGTGCTGAGCGGCGTGGACGGCATCCTGGTGCCGGGCGGCTTCGGCCATCGCGGCATTGAAGGCAAGATCGAAGCCGTCCGCTATGCGCGCGACAAAAAGACGCCGTATTTCGGCATCTGCCTCGGATTGCAATGCGGCGTCATCGAGTTTGCCCGCAACGTCATGGGGCTCGGCGACGCCAACTCCACCGAGATCGATCAGAAGTGCGAGCACCCGGTCGTGTGCCTGCTCGACGAGCAATACGACATCACCGACATGGGCGGCACCATGCGGCTGGGCTCGTATCCCTGCACGCTGGTTGATGGCAGTAAAGCGCACCAGGCGTACGGCGCCACCTTGATCCACGAACGCCACCGCCACCGCTATGAATTGAATAACCAGTACATTTCCCAGCTCAAGGCGAACGGCTTTCTCATCTCCGGGACGAGCCCGGACGGCAAGCTTGTGGAGATCGTCGAGCTGCGCGATCACCCCTGGTTTATCGCCGTGCAATGCCATCCCGAGTTCAAATCGAAGCCGACCAAAGC
>DASZFN010000168.1:0-5361 GCA_035939715.1 Gemmataceae bacterium
CCAAGGGTGAGAAGAAGGACCAGGGCGGCGATCAGAACGCCAAGGGCGAGAAGAAAGATCAGGGTGGCGACCAGAACACCAAGGGTGAGAAGAAGGGCCAGGGCAGCGACCAGAACGCCAGGGGCGAAAAGCAAGGCGATAAACAGGGTGCCGAGCAGAACGGCAAGGGTTCTGGCGATCAATCTAAAGGCAGCGGTGGCGGTGGCTCAAAAGGTGGTAGTGGCACAGGCAGCAAGGACTCCAAGCCGGGCAACCCGCGTGGTGACTCCGCTGACAAAGCTCCGCCCGGCACTCCGGCGGACAAGCGCTTCCAGCAGAAGGCCGGCGATCTGCACCTGCCCGAAAAGATCGACAAGGATGCTCTCAAACGGCTCAACATGACGGATGAGGAATACCGGAATTTCCGCAAGGCCTACGAGGAGATGCTCAAGCGCAAAGCCGCGACCCCGGAAGAAAAAGAGAAGCTCGTCGATCCCATGAAAGGCAATCGCACCATGCCCAACCAGGCTCCGCGCCTGGTCACGCCAGCCGAAAAAAAGGTTACCGACAAGCTGGATAAAGGCGATCATGGTGTTGCTCCCCGGCAATTCCGCGATCAGTTCAACAAATTCAGCCGGAATATCGGGGAGATGGGGCAGAATTCCGAAAAGAAATAGGCTGGCCCTGGCCATGATTCCTGGCAAGATGGCCACCAACATGGCCGCCAGAAAGCACAGAAACCCCAAGAAACTCCCCAAGGCGGGCAAGATGCCAGCCCTCTCTCCCCGTGAGTCCGCCGCCGTTCCGCCAGTGTGATTGGCGGGCGGACGGACGCGGCCAAAGGCGGACAAATTGAGGTGGACCGCCAATCTCGCTCAAGCAATCATGGTCTTTCCTTCCCGTTACCTGGCGCCCTTCGCCCCCAAGCAGACTCCCCACTTTTTCACCGACATCCTGGTAATCGGCGCCGGCATCGCGGGTCTGCGTGCCGCCCTGGAAGCGCCGGCCGATCTGCAGGTGCTCGTCGTCACCAAGGACGCCATTCAGCAGAGCAACAGCAGCTACGCGCAGGGCGGCATCGCCGGGGTGATGTCTCCGGAAGATCGCTTTGAAAACCACATCGAAGACACCTTGACCGCCGGCGCGGGCCTGTGCGACCAGAATATTGTCGAACTCGTCGTGCGCGAGGCACCGCAGCAGATCAGCGACCTCATCCGCTGGGGAACGCACTTCGATGAAGAAGGCGGGCAGATCGCGCTGACGCGCGAAGGCGGCCACAGTCACCGCCGGATCGTGCACGCCCTGGGCGATGCCACCGGCCATGAAGTGATGCGCGCCATCATCGAGCGCGCCCGCCAGGCGCCCAACATCATGCTCTGGGACAGGACCTTCACGATCGACCTGCTCACGCACGAGGGAATTTGTGTCGGCGCGATTGTGGACCGGCCGCGTGGGGACAGGCTGCTGATCTGGGCCAGGCAAACGATCCTGGCCTCGGGCGGCGTCGGCATGGTTTATCGCGAGACCACCAATCCGCCCGTGGCCACCGGAGACGGCATGGCCGCCGCCTACCGCGCCGGCGCGGAGCTGCGCGACATGGAATTCATGCAATTCCACCCCACGGTCCTGTACGTGGCCGGCTTCAGCCGCTATCTGATCAGCGAGGCGGTTCGCGGCGAGGGCGCCTACCTGCGCGACAAGGACGGCGTTCGCTTCATGCTGGCCGAGGACCCGCGTGCCGAGCTGGCCCCCCGCGACGTCGTGGCCCAGGCCATCTTCCGCTGCATGGAGCGCACCCAGCACCCCAATGTCTATCTCGATCTGTCGCACCTCGACGCCAAGCTGATCCGCCATCGCTTTCCCGGCATCGACAAGGTGTGCCGCAGCTTCGGCCTCGATATCACGCGCGACCGCATCCCCGTTCGACCCGGCGCCCATTACATGATCGGCGGCGTAACCGTCGATGCGCAGGGCCGGACGACGGTGCCAGGCTTGTGGGCGGCGGGAGAAGTGACGTCAACTGGCTTGCACGGCGCCAATCGGCTGGCTTCCAACAGCTTGCTCGAAGGGCTGGTGTTTGGCGCCTCGTGCGGCCGCGGCGCCGCTCAGGCCGCGGCCCGGATGCCGGAGACGCTCACCGTGCCGCCGCTGCGGTATCACCTGGAGCCGACGGCCAAGGAAGCGCTCGACGTCGCCGATGTGACCAACGCCCTCCGCAGCCTGATGGTGCGACGCATGGGCATTGTCCGCGACCGCTCCGGTCTGCTGGAAGCCGAGCAAACCGTGACATTCTGGTGCCGCTACGCCCTCGCCCATCACCTCGGCGCGCGGGCCGGCTGGGAGCTGCAGAATCTTCTTACCGTCGCCCGTCTCATGATCTGGGCTGCCCTCGAGCGCGAAGAATCACGCGGCGTCCACTTCCGCAGCGATTTTTCCCAGCGCGACGATCCGCGCTGGCGCCGCCATCTTTCGTGTCCGCCAATGGACAAAGCCTTCGAGGGGATGCTCCAGTAAACAGAAAAGCAGCGCATGCAGTACCTCGAACTTAACCGCGGCCCGGAGGGGCATCTTGCGAGGCGGCAAGGGCATAACCGGGCTCCGCATCAGCGGAGGCAATTATCTCCCGTTCCGGCATGCGGTAAGGCAGCACATAAATCAGCATGAAGGCGTAGTGGCAGAACGTGCCCGCCATGGTGCAGAGGTGGAACAGCTCGTGATGGGCGAAGACGCCAGGGTAAAGGCGCGGCCACTCGCAGTAGTCCATGACGGCGCCCGCGATATAGAAGACGCCGCCGTAGAACACCCAGAGCATGCCGCGATAGCCCACGGCTTGCCACAATTCCTTGAGGATCGGCAAACCACCCAGGCCGAAGCCGATATAGACCGACACCGTAAGCCAGTAGGGCTCGCGCGGCCAGAACCAGCGGCTGAGTATGCCGAGCACGGCCAGCGTCCAGACCGCCTTGATCAGAAACAGCCGCCGCGCCGGATCGCGGATCAGCACGTAAAGCGTCGGCGTATAGGAGCCGGCAATCAGACAGAAAATCGCGCTCTGGTCCAGCAGCCTGAGGAAATGCAGGATCGCGGGCGTGGCGCGGATGGAATGATAGAGCGTGCTGGCGCCAT
Source organism: Gemmataceae bacterium (assembly GCA_035939715.1). Taxonomy (GTDB): domain Bacteria; phylum Planctomycetota; class Planctomycetia; order Gemmatales; family Gemmataceae; genus DASZFN01. The sequence goes on from DASZFN010000168.1 coordinate 3,106, forward strand.
ACTGCGCAATCATGCTCAGGCCATAGCATAGCATGACCCACTGCCGCTGCCGGTCGCCGCGGCATAGCCGCCAGAGCAAGAGGGTCGCGTAAATCGAGCAGAGGAAGGCCGGGAAATGGGAGCCCGCGCTTATGGGCTCGCGAACCCCCCAGAATGGCCAGATCTCCTGCGTCATGTCCTACCTCTTCGATTCCGTCCGTTTCACGTAGGGCAGGTTTCTAACCTGCCATCCGCCCGGCAGGTTAAAAACCTGCCCTACGAAGCCTCAGCCCCGGCTGGAGCGCGGGCCAGCTCAATAGTGGCCTAATTTTGGCAATGGTCACGGATCGACGCAAGAGAGAGTAGCCGAAGTGCGCAAAAAGTGTCCCGCCGCGGCTCCCTCGGTGTCGCCCATCACCGAAGTCGCCCCTCGGCGGGACTATTGCATTATAGCGCATCTCATGCGGATTCCAATATCTATTTATGCGTTCGCGCCGGGGCATATTTGCTTGCTGTGAGCCTTATTCGGATAAGCGGGCCGGATTCCTGGCTTTGTGCGCTGCGGGGAACCTGTGCCGTCGTGTCGCTGGCTTTTTGCGAGGATTTTTCAACCCTGTGGCGAGCTTATTCCTCACTTCCCGTATTACCCGCGCAGGCAGGGAGTCTTCGTATTCGTCCAAAAAGGCGCGAGTGGCAGCCGCGTCGCGCTTGGCCAACTCGCGCAGCGCCCACGACAGAGCCTTGCTCACCATGTCGTCGCGATCGGCAACAAGCAACTTGCAGACCGCAAGCGTGCGCGCCGTATCGCCTGCGCCGCCACGGGTCTTATTGTTGAGCGGCACCGTGCAAACCAGGGCGGTTCGCCGCCACCAGCGGTCCGGCGAGCGCGCCCAGCGGTAAATCAAGGAATCGGCCACTTGCCGTTCGCGCCAGGCCGGGCCGGCCAGATAGCAGGCGAACGTATCCACGGCCCCCCAGCTATCCAGGCCGCGACCGAAGCGTTCGAGGTCCGCGGCACGCAGCCGGCGCAGGGCGGCGCGATGGTGGCAGACCAGCTCGTAGGCGACGAAGCGAGAGGCGCTGCTCGGCCCGTCGAGCACGCGCAGCCCCAGGTTGATAACCGCTTCGGCATCGGCCCCCGCCAGGCGGCGGGAGAAGGTGCGGCGCACGGCGCGGATTTCGGCTGTACGCCAGCGCTGCAGCTTGTGCAGGGACGCAGCAATTTCCTCTGCCAGCGACGCAACATTCACCGTAGGATGTGGATTGTCAGTTGACGCTTTCTTTGGCATGGAGGGGATCTTATATTGGAAGAAGTCTGCCGGCAGTATACCGCATCTTTAGCAGGCTAGAAAACGAGGCCGCCATGGACGATCAGGAACGCGATTACTTCTGCCATACCATCCGCGCGTTGGAGCGTGGCAAGCGCCGCTGGCAAATCGCCGCCATCTGCTTGATGACGGCCTTGGCTGTTTTTCTGTCCCTGGGGACAGGCGGCGTGCTGCTGTTTGGACTGGCCGGCCAAAGAATGCGCGTGCACGAAGCCAGGGCGCGCGCCGAGGAGGCCCGAGCACAGGCCCAGGCAGAAGCAGCGCGCGTACAAGCCCTGGAGGCGGAGGCGGCACATCGCATCGAAGAGAATAAGGCCAGGGCTGGCAAGGACGCCAGGAAGCAGGACAACCCGTGAGCGGACGGCTGCCCGCCTCTCACCAGCTCATAGAAACTGCTGCAATTCGCCGGAGCTGAGACGCCGTCGCCAGCGGCAGCCCACAAAAGAATAGCAGTCGTCCATGGGTTTCACCCAGATCACTTCTGCCCTTAACTTGAGCTGTTTCCGCAGGGCTGGATGGTGGATTTCGATGGCGATGAGAGTCCGTGGGGCCAAGGTTTTTGCGGTCCGGAAGCAAATGCCGTCTTCTGAAACATTGACCGGCGTCGCGTCGATGAGCGGCGTCAGGCCCAAGTCGTCGGTCTGGAAATAGAGCCTCGCCCGGAAGGGACGCCGCCGAAAAGCCCGCCGCTCCTTGGTCATCCCCTGAAGCGGCGCAGCGTCCGCTGTCTCGTGAGGCACAAGATCGGACATCGAGCCCTCTTTTCTGGACGGGGCAAGTAGTCTGGGGGTGAATAGGGGGCGCCGAAATCACGGGAGGGGAGTCAGAACGACCGAACGGCCTGAATGCGCAGTAGGAGGCTGCTGTCAAAGTTTAGTTCGGAAAGGGCGTCCTGTCAAAACACGAACTCCTGAGCCGCGCGGTCGAACCAGAGTTGCTGCCCCACGCT
>DASZFN010000169.1:0-4054 GCA_035939715.1 Gemmataceae bacterium
TGACAGAACTCGACCCCGACCTGCTGTTTCAACTTCTGGCCGTGGCCGACGGGTTTGTGCCGACCCGAACGGTCCGCCGCGTGGATCCGCGCGCGGGCCCTGTAACGCTGCCCCTTCGTCTTCATGATCTCGACCGGCGCACGCCCGAATTGATCGTCCGCGGCCTAGTCGTGGATCACGAAGGCAACCCGGTTGCCGGCGCAGAGGTCTGGCCGTTTGCGCTTCAGAAGGGGGACTCGACGCAATTCGGCGGCTTGACCGGTGTGGATGCGCTAGCGGTTACCAATGCCGCGGGGGAGTTTCGGCTGGGCGTCGCGGACAAGGGGGCAGCGCTGCACGTGCAGGTGGAAGCACGCAATTTTGCCCGCCGCAAGTTTGCCTCCCTGCAAGCCGGGTTGGCCAGCCACCGGCTACAACTCGGCCCGGGCGTCAGCGTGCTTGGCAAGGTGGTCAAAGGACGGCAAGCCGGTGCCGGGTGTGGTGATCGGCATGGCACACACCAATCGCGATGTGGCGAAGTTCCTCGGAGATCAAAAAATCCGCACCGATGATCTCGGGCAATTTCTGTTTCGCAATGTGCCGGCCGGCGAACCGTACGTGATTTATGGCCTCATGGAAAGTTGCCGGGCGCACGGCGCTATCGGTACTCGGCCGGTTAACACCGGCCCGGAAGGAAGCAGCAAAGACGTTGGTACGCTGATTGTCGAGCCCGGTTTTCGCCTGACCGGCCGCGTGGTGCTGTCGGATGGCAAGCCGCTCCCGGCGGGTATTCGCGCCTCCTTGAGTCGCCGGCAGGCCTGGGATGTCCAGATCGCCGACGTGACGGCCGATGGCCGCTTCACCTTCACCGGTCTCCCGGCCGAAGGCTATACGCTCAGTGCCGCAGTACCGGGTTACCACCTGTCAGCGAAGAACGCCAGTTATGAAGCGCTCAACGGTTCGTTCCTGGAAGGAAGGGTTGATCAAAACGTCGAAGGCCTGCGCCTGCTTCTGGAGCCTGGCAAATTCGCGCGTCCGGATTTCGGCCGATTCACGCCGGAAGACTTTCAAGCCATGCAACGCCGGCGCAACGAACTGCTTCAAGGCGCACCGGCTTCCGCGGACTCAGACAAGCCTCGTTGAGTGGCCGTTCAGCATATTACGGCGTGCGCTTAAAGCAGTCCAATAGCTTTGCGTATTGTGCCGCAGGCAAAGGAGTAGACCATGGTAACAGCGCGGAGTGTGGGCTTGTTGCTCGCGATCGTTTCCGGCGTGGCCGTTGCAGGCGGCGTGCCGCTCTGCCAACCGCCTAGCCGCGCCGCCGAGCCACCGCGGGTCGCTGGCGCCAAGGTCCAGCGCCCAGTTGCCTGGGACCTGACGCCGCCGCGCAAGGAGCCCCGTTACGAGAAAGAGCCTCGCTACGCGCTCCTAGTCTTCGGACTCAAACGGGAACAACGGGTCTGGATGGTGCTGGACGGCGCAACGCTTTATGTGGACCGCAACGGCAACGGCGACCTGACCGAGCCGGGTAAACGGATTGAGCCGAACAACCCGAAGGATGGGAGCAACCGCTTCGGCGGGTCAGGCAGCCACACGCATTTCGACATTTTCGAGTTCTCGGTCCAGGTGCTCGCCACGGGAACCAGCAAGTTCCGCCTGGAGCATTGGATCCGTGCGGAGAACTTCACGCCGGCGACGGACTTCGACAAGAAATGGCATGCGGCATGGCTCAAGCTGCGCTGGGAGAACACCACGCTGTGGCGCCTGGAAGGCAGGGGCCAGGGACAAACGCCCGTACTGTTCATGCCCAAACCTGCCGACGCCCAGGTGTGTACTCTGGACGGCCCGCTGACGTTCGTGGTTAAGATGCCCGAGCAGCAGGTGCTCCAGCGCGGCGAAGCCGGCTGCGATCTGGCCTTCCACATCGCTGTGATAGGTCGCCCGCACCGCGGCGCCGAGCAGCAATTCTACAACCCCCTGGCCACCAAGGAAGTGCCGGAAGGCGCCTACCTGGAGGCGGGGATCGAGTACCCGGCAAAGACGGCCAATACGCCGCCGCTGCGCCGCAAATACCTGCTGAAGCAGCGTTGCTGAGGCGACACTTTCCACGGCCCCGTGCGGGTCCCCGAGGAGGCCGGTTCCGGCGTCGCCAAGGTCACGGTGCACATGGTGGACTGGCCCGCCGGGCAAGTCCAGCCGGCGACGGTTGAGATACGCGTCAGAGATTAGGGTAGTTGCTTGCGAGCAACCCGGCGCCCCACGCTCTGCGCCTGTCCCGAGCGTTCCGCGTGTTGTTCCAGTGTGACAGCGAGCTGAACACTGAGATGCTGTCGCGCTCCACGATCCACGATCTTGTCGCTTTTTCAGTGAAAAGCGAACTCGATGTGTACTGGGAGCTGAGGCACCTCCGTGGCAGCCTTGCCGGAGCGCGTAGAGGCGTAGTGCCCGGCGCTCAAACGCTGGGCCGAGCTGTTCGCCTCAGGCCAAGCGGTTCGTTTCGAGGAACTCGCGGAGCGTCATTGCACCTGTCGGAGCCTGGCCCACTCAGGGATTGACGCCATCGACGATGATCTCCACTTGCTCAACCGGATTTTGCTTGACGCGACCGCTGCGCGTCTGTTAGCGTCTAATGGATCAAGCTGGCATTCGCGTCCGCAGGGACAAGTCTGAACGCGGACGGGTTAGTGGCCTCATCTCTTCTTGGGAGCGGACGGCAAACTAGTTTCGCAAGGGAATCCGAAAAAATCCGTGAGCGGCACTGGGGTTGCATCGTCCTTGTGATGTGTGAGCTTGTGAATGGCGGCTTGCCACGGCGCTGCCGCCGCGCCAATTCTTCACAAGCTTTTAGGGTGGCGCGTGCGAACCGTTCCGAGTTTTCTCTCGACGAGCCCGGGAACGTGCAAGGCCTGTCTCTCGAGGTGAGAGCAGTGCGCGGCCCGGAGATCCAATCTTAGGCTATGGAGGTTCATCATGAATCGTGTTCCTAAGTGGTTTCTGCTCGTGCTGGTTATGCTCCTCCTGCTGGGCCTGGCGGGCCCCGTAATGGCGGAAGAGGCCAAGGGGAAGATCAAGAGTGTGGACGCCGACAAGAGCCAGTTCGTCCTCACCGACAAGGACGGCAAGGACTGGACGTTCAAGATGGACGACAACGCCAAAATTCGCCTCAATGACAAGGACAGCAAAGTCAATGACCTGAAGGAAGGAGACGAGGTCACGGTGACCTTTGAAAAGAAAGGCGATCGCATGATTGCCAGCGAAGTCAAATGTGAGAGGAAATGAGACCGGCCGGGGTAATAGCGAAAGCGGAACGGTTTTCATATAGGCGGCGAGCGCGAGCTCGCCGTCCTTTTTTGTGGGCCCCCATTTGCCTGCGCCGGAGCGCGTAGCGCTGCTTCGCGCAAGATCACTTTTTCTTCGGAAGTTTTTCTCCCGCCTGAATGCAGATGTAGCCGATCCGGTCTTTCTCGTCCGTGTCGGCCGGGAGGAGATTTTTGGCCCAGTGGTGAGCGTGATGCGCGCCCCGGACCTGGACGCGGCGATCATGTTGACGAACCGCAGCCGCTACGGCAACACGGCCTCCCTCTTCACTCAATCCGGCGCAGCCGCCCGCACCTTCCGCGAGCGCATCCAGGCCGGGATGCTCGGCATCAATCTCGGCGTGCCGGCGACCCGTTCTTGGGAGCCGGCACTCAGAGGCGATTCCGGGACGCTCTCATGCGCGAATCCGCAGCGGCACAGTGCGTGCAACCGCGCGCGCCGGCCAGGAGCGGTCCGCAAACAGGCGTCGGCAGCACCCGGTCAAGTTGTATGTTCATTTCCACCACGAATTCCATCGTGGTGCTAGCCTTCTGACGACGTCGCGAGGAGGTCTTTCGGTCTGGTGAGGCACGACCTCTTGCTGCAGATTGACCCCTCCGTGTCGAGCTCAGAGCTGGTTACATCTTGAGGCCCGACCTCTCATGACAAGCTTCCTCGATGGCCCGACCTGCGCGGAGACTCTCGCGGCTGCCCTTCCCCGGCGCAGCATCTTTTCTTTTGGAGGTTCCCATGACACCATCATCCGCAGCCGTTCCAC
>DASZFN010000170.1:0-1775 GCA_035939715.1 Gemmataceae bacterium
GTTGTTGTTGCCGGGCAGGCGAGGGATGTTGTTGGTCCCCGTGGTGCCCATCTTGTCCTCGGCCTTCGCGTACCACGGCTCCATCTCGGCGAGCGTGATCGGCCAGTCCGCGAGGCTCGCGCCAGCCATGTTGCCGTACGCGCTGCGTGCCTTGAACTCGTGATCCTGGAAACGCAGCGATGCCCCAGCCCAGTGCACCGTGGAGCCGCCAACCGATTTGACGATCCAAGCCGGCAGATTGGGAAAGTCGTGCGCCACCCGCCAGCTTCCCGAGGTCGTTCGCATGTCGGACCAGGCGAGCTGCGCGAAGCTGTCCCATTCGTTGTTGATGAAGTCGGGGATTTCGTGACGCCCGCCCGCCTCCAGGACCACGACCTTGATGCCCTTTTGCGCCAGCTCATTGCCCAGCGTACCGCCGCCGGCGCCGGAGCCGATGATGCACACAACGCTGCTGTCGTTCAGATCGAAATTTGCCATGACTATTGCTCCTCAGCTTTCCGACAGCCAGTCGAGATCGTTGAAGCCGCGATGCAGATAGCCGCCCTTGTCGGCCGAGGAGCCCTCGTAGCCGAACTTCGCCCAGACCGGTTGCTGGTTGTACAGGCTGACCACCAGGTCGCCGCGCAGCTTCTTGAAGAAGGCGCCGTCCTGCATGCCGCGCAGCATCGCCACGCGGTCGTCTTCCCAGTTCACCTCAAGATAAACCGTGCCGTGCTGCGCCATGGAAGCTGCGTCCAGCGCGGCAATCCCCTGCTCGATCAAGTCACGGATCGAGGCGTCCGCGCTGTCGTAGCTGCCGACCGCGGTCATGTAATAGACATCGGCCAGCCGGTCGTGCGGGTAGATGTCGCGAGCCACCTTGGCCAGGCTCGCCATGGTGTGCGGCTTGAGGTTCTTCGCCGCCTGCGCCCAGGCGGACGTAGCGGAAATACTCATTCCGGTCGCGGCGACGGCGGCGGCTGGAACCGCGGCCGCCGTGGTGCGCAGGAAGCCGCGGCGACTGAACTGGGTGCGTTTCTCGAGGTCTCTCATGCTGGCGTTCCCCTATTGTTTTGTTGGATTAACGATACCGGCCGTGCCGTTGCAGCACCTCGATCCGGTAGCCGTCAGGATCGGTGACGAAGAAGAACTTCGCCATCAGTGCCCCATCGCGGTGGAATTCCTTCACGTCGTTTGGATGCAGCCCTTCGCGTACGAAACGCGCGTGCTCGGCAACAAGGTCATCCACCACGACGGCGACATGGCCGTAGCCGTCCCCGAGCGCGTAGGGTTCGGCACGATCGTGGTTGATGGTCAGCTCCAGCTCGAAGCTGTCGCCGGGCGTTCGCAGGTAGACCAGGGTGAACCCGTCGAAGGCGAACCGGTCCGCTACCTCCATGCCAAAGGCCAGGCGGTAGAACGCGACCGAGCGGTCCTCCTTCAGCACGCGGATCATGCAATGGATGGGTTTGGCCATTCAGTGCTTCTCCTTCAGCCAGTCGATGATGGTTTGCCGGACCGACGGATCGGCCTGGCGGTAGGTCATGACCGAGCCCTTGATCACGGCCTGCGGATTGGTCAGCCAGACCTCCAGATGCGGTGCGTCCCACACCCAGTCGGCACGCGCAAAACCCGCGGAATACTTGAAGCCGGGCAGGCTACCCGCGAGCCGGCCAACGACACCGAACAGGTTGGGCCCCTGGCGCGGCCCGTCGCCCTGCCGGACGGAATGGCAGGTGCCGCACTGGTTGAGGAACAGGGTGGCGGGATCGGGCTTCGCCGGCTGCACCGGGAAC
>DASZFN010000171.1:0-7212 GCA_035939715.1 Gemmataceae bacterium
CGTGATCGTAACGGCCTGCGACAGCGCGGCCCCAGTCGGAGTGGTAAAGGACCAGCTCCAGGTACCATCAGTGTTGCGCGTGACGTTCCCGGCTGACGCGGCCAAAGAGAGAGGTGCGCCGGGGTCGTCGAACCAGGTGCCGGCGTTGCCGACCATGGCGCCATTGGATCCGCTCACCGTCAAGTTAGTGACCGTCAGCACCGGAGACAGGAGGGTGCGGTCCTCAAGCAGCTCCAGAGCGAGCAATTTCCGCGGACTGGCCTTGCGACGTGTGCCGTGCCCGAGGACCGAGTTTCGTTCGCGGATCGCTCGCGCGGACCGGAGCCAAGAAGTAAACGTCATGGTAGGAATCTCCTTTATCGGAAGCGGTCCACGGTTATAATGGGGACGACAACGCCTCCGGCGCGCAGACCGGGCAGCCGGGGCGCTGCGAGGGCCGGTGAGGGCTTTGCTTGGCGGCGAGGACCTCACCGGCCGGTTTTTGCTCTTCTGCTCTGTTCGCGTTTCCATTAGTCTGGATTATCGCCAGACGACTTTTAACCATGTTTCGTGCGGAGGCCCCGGGCCATGTCCACCATCATCAAAGCGGATGCCAGCGGCGCGGTGATGCTACCCGCCGAGTTGTGCCGTGCAGCGGGCGTGGCGCCCGGGACCGACCTGGTGGCCGAGGTCCAGGCCGGCCGGATCGTCCTGGAGTCGGCTCGGCCGCCGTTTTGGGAGCGGATTGCCGCGTTGACCGCGGACGCGCCGCCCGAAGAACTCGAAAAGTTGCCCTCGGACGGTGCCGCGCAAGTCGACCACTACCTCTACGGCCACCCGAAACGCGAGTGATCCCACCATGCCGGCCCGCGTGCTCTTCGCAGATACGTTCTACTGGGTCGCCCTGCTTAACCCCCGCGACGCATTCCACACCCACGTCATGTCCTATAGTCGCACGCTGGCGGCCGCGCGGGTCGTCACGACCGACGAAATCTTCACCGAATCTTTGAACTACTGGAGCAGCGCCGGCCCCTACTGGCGTGGCTTGGCCGCGGCGCAGGTCCGCGACTTGAGAAAGGATCCGGCGATCGACGTGCTTCCCCAATCCCGCGCCGATTTCGACGCCGCTCTCGCCCTGTATGAGGCCCGCCGCGATAAGTCGTACAGCCTGACCGACTGCCGCTCGATGGCCGCGCTGCAAGGGTTGGGGGTGTCGGAGGTTTTGACTAACGATCATCATTTCACCCAAGAAGGATTCACGATCTTGTTTCCCTAGCAGGACCCGACGCAGATCGGCCGCGCTGCCGCATCCTTGAGAACTGTTATTTCTCCCTCGGCCGCGCCCGCTGGCGCAAGGCCGCGACATCTTCCCAGAGCTTCTGCCAGTCGCCGCGCTCGGCTTGGGGCAGTTTCGCTAGCGCCTCCGCTCCACGGACGCCATTGAAGTCCGTGTCGCTCAGCCAGTGCTGCATTCGCTGGAACACCACGGGGGCTGCCTTGTCCTTGTCGTTCTTCAGAAGCCCGCGATACGCGGTCAGGTCGGCCCGCAGCCAGTCCAGGGCCTGTTGGCGCAGGCGCGCACATTCCTGGGCATCCAAATGATCCGCATCCTTACCCTGGCCGCAGCCGGCGAGGGCGGCGGCGCAGGCCGCGTTGTAACGAGGCTGGCCTTGCAGGTCTTCGGCCAGCTGCGGCTGCGCGGCAAAGGCGGCGGCGTAGAAGCGGACGGCGGCAGCGTAGAGCGACTTGCAAGGCAGCTGGCAAAGCTCGGCCAGGGCCAGGCGCTCAGCGACATCGGCGGGCTGGACCTCGCCCTTTAACACCCTAGGCAACTTGGCATCGAGTTCGACGAGGTGCTCACACTCCTTGACCCCCTGCGACGACAGGTACGGCCAGGCGGGTCGCTGGGAGCCGAGTTCCTGACCGCGCCGGAGGTGGGTCAACGCCTCCGCGAATTGCCCCTTCTCGCGAAGGGCCAACCCGAGGTTGGTGTGGGCCTCGGGGTAATCGGGATTGAATTCGATGGCCGTACGACAGGCCGCTTCCGCCTCCGCCTGCTTCCCTTGTGTATGCAGGACGTTGCCGAGGTTGGTGTGGGCCAGAGCGAGATCGTGCTTGAGTTCGATGGCCGTGCGGCAGGCCGCCTCCGCCTCCGCCAGCTTCCCCAGTCTACGGAGGGCGGCGCCGAGGTTGGCATAAGCGTCGCCAAAATCGGGCTTGAGTTCGATGGCCTTGCGATAAGCCGCCTCCGCCTCCGCCAGCTTCCCCTGTCTACGCAGGACGTTGCCGAGGTTGTTATGCACACCGGGGCTGTCAGGGCGGAGAGCCAGCGCCGCTCGGTAGAAGCCTACCACCTCGTCCGCACGCGGATTCGGCGAATGCCGGAGGTCTAAGGCAAGATCGAGGTTGAGCCAGAAGTCGTCCGGGTGCCGTTGCTGCATCTCTCGCAGCAATGCAAGCGCTTGCTCGGCCGCGCCAGCCAATTTCAAGGCGGTCACTAGCGCATGCACTGTCGGGGGTAGCAATCGGGAGGCCTCAGCCGATGCCGCCAGGCGAACCAGTGTCTTCCGCTCCATTCGTTCCAGCGCGTTCCGCACGCGTCCCCGGCAGTCATCGGGGTCCGCTTGCCGTGCGACCTGGAGCAAGTGCTTCCAAGATGTTGGGCCGTGCGCCCCGGCCCCAACCCGTCGAACAATCATGGCCCAGTCATCCAGCGCCGCCGCCAACTCGACGGCGACCGTCGTTCGTCGGATGCGCTCCCCGGCCTCCGCCGCCGCCAGGGCACCTACGTCGATGTCCGCCCCGCGGAAGATCTCCTCGCAGAGCGCCGGGTAGCCATCCAAGTTCCCGGCCTTGTCCGTGCCCCAGAGATCCAGGCGGGAATTCTCCAGCCGTTCGAGCAGCTCCAGGTCGGCCAACCGCGCTTGCACCTGCTCCCGCAGTGCCTCATTTACATCCACCCCAGCCGACACGCCATTGGCGCGCCGCGCCGCCGATAAGGCCTCTGGCAAACGACCTTGCTCCTGCCAGGAACGGCTGTCCTCCAGCGCCGCCAGGACCACTTTCTCGCTCGCCGCTCGCCCCACGGCCCGGTCATGGCGTGTCCAGGTGATGTAACCCAACAGCACCAGGGCTATCAGGAACACCGCGGCGCCCGCCGTGACCGCCGGCTTGTGCCGACGCGCCCACTTCCGTGCTACGTGCCGCCAGGAAGGTCGCCGCGCCTGGATGGTCTCGTCCTTTAACCAGCGTTCCAGGTCGTCGGCGAGCGCTTCAGCGGAGGGGTAACGGCGACCGGGTTCCTTTTCCAGACATTTCAGGCAGATGGTTTCCAGGTCACGGTCGAGGTTCATGTTCGCAGCGCTGGGGCGGGGCGGCTCATGATGTTTGATACGATCCAGGGTATCGAGGACGGAGTCGCCTTCAAACGGCGGTCGGCCGGTAAGGAAGGCGTAGAGGATAGTCCCGAGGCCGTAGATGTCAGTGGCGGTGGTGATGGCATGTTTTTGGCCGGTCGCTTGTTCCGGGGCCATGTAGCCTGGGCTGCCGACAATGGCGCCGGTGTCGGTGAAGCTACCTTCCCCCTCACCCTGGTCCTCTCCCCCCAAGGGAGAGGGAAAGGAGAGAGCGAGGCGCTTGGCCAGCCCGAAGTCGGCCACAATGGGTTGACCATCGGCATCCAGCAGAATATTGGATGGCTTGAGGTCACGATGGAGGACGCCGCGTTGATGGGCGTAATGCACGGCGCGGGCGATGGTGGCCATGAGCTGGGCCGCCTGACGGAGTGAGTGGTGAGTCGTGAGTGGTGAGTGGTTTGGATTTTCTTTACTAGCCACAGACCTCTGACGACTTGCCACGAGTTGAGTGAGGTTGGCGCCTTCAATCAGCTTCATGCTGAAGTAGAGGATCGATTGACTGGCGTCCCCGCTTTGGAATTCGCCGACTTCGTAGATGGGGACGATGCGTGGATGATCGAGGTTGGCGGCAATTTCGGCTTCATTGCGGAAGCGCTGAAGCTGATCGGGCGACACTTGCGGGCCGGCATTGATCATCTTTAATGCGACGCGACGGTTCAGACTCGTTTGTCGGGCTTCGAAGACCACGCCCATGCCGCCGCGGCCGATCTCGCGGATCAGCTCAAAGTCGCCGATGATGCGGGGACCGGCTTCGGGAGAAGTGGAGAAGATCCCAAGGGGATCGGGCAAAGGCGGACCGGTGGGTGGAGGGCTGCGGGCCAGGGCCTGGGCGACGGCACGGATAGGAGCGGCGAGGCGGGCGAGTTCCTCCTGCTCGTCAAAGAACGCTTGCAGCTCCGGGGCTAGCTCTGGATGGTTGGCCAGGAGCTCTTGCTGGTCGGCGAGCCGGCCCGACTCGACGGCGTCGAGGTAGGCGGCCAGTACATCATTAAACCTCTGCTCCCGTTCTGAGGATGCTGCGTATTCCTCGGGCATGATTTATTCCTGATCCTCGTCTTTGAGGAGCTGCCGCAGTTTGCGCACGCCGCGATGCAGGAGCCCGACAACAGCCGACTTGCTGCACTTCAGGATCTCCGCCGTCTCGGCCAGGGAGTATCCTTTCAAATGGCGCAGCTCAACGGCCCGGCGCTGGTTGTCCGGGAGCCGAGCTAGGGCCTCTGCCAGCCGCAGGGCTTGCTCCTGCGATTCCGCCTGCCGGCTGGGGTTGGCACTTTCGGCGGCCAGCCAGGCTTCGACCTGGGTGGACGACTGCTCTAACGCCCGTTCCAGCGATTCTTCCCGGGTTACATCTCGCTTACCGGTGCTGAGCTTGCGAATCTCGTCGGCCAGATTATTGGCCAGCGCCCTTCGGAGCCAAGCGAGCTTCTCGGCGTCGCTTTGCCCTTGGAGCTGTCCTCTGGCCTGGTGTGCTTCAAGCAGCGTCTGCTGAATAACTCCAGAGAGATCGAGCTTCCCCTGCAGCCGCACGTCCATTTGCAGCCGGGCCAGCAGGTACAGGTATTCTCGAAAGCGGTCGAGATCGTCTTCCTTCTGGCGGGCGACCACGCAAGCCCCCTAAAGTAAAAAGCGTAAGAATGGCCGCCGCGCATGCGCGGAATTTTGAGAATTACTTGCGGCCTTATTTTTTGCGGTGGTCGTTATTATCTTCTGTTGGCGAGAAAAAGCAAACCAATCAGATCAAGGCGACAAGGATGTGTGAAGATGGAACCGTCTGAGATGGCAAACAAAATTGGCATTCTCGTTAGCATACGCCTGCGGGGAAACGGGGACGTTCTGGGACGTACTTGATTGTGGCGTTCACGGCGTCCGCGATCCAATGATTGGCTGTCCCGCTCCGGCGGGCGAAAGGCTCCAACGGGCCGGTGGTTCCCAGGAGGCATTGATATCCAGGTTCTCATTGATGAAGGAATTGCCCGAGGCGCCGAAGAAGAGGTCGCCGGGATAGGTCGCCGAGGGTCGGGTCCGCTCCGGATCAAGCAGGCCGGCATACAGTAGGGTTTCCAGAGCCAATTCGGAGCAAAAATAGCGGCGGCGTTCTCCGTGCGGCCCGCCCATCGAGGAATAGCGCAGGTGGCTTCGGCTCCGGAACGGCGTCACCTGCATCATGATGCGTTCCCAGGCGAACTTTTTGCCATCTTGGCTCATGGCGAACTCGGTGAGCAGCTTGGCTTGCTCGGCGGTCAGAGGAGTTTTTCGCTGCCGAATCCAGACTGAGTTGCCTTCTTCCTCGTACCGTCCCAGATTGTCGACGATGTCAAGCACCCTCACCCAACGGACGTGATGGGGCCCGGCCTCCAGGCTTGCGGGGCTGCCATCCGGCCGAAAAACGATCAGTCCCGAGTGGTGGACCCCCTGGCCCCCCGCCAGCTGGTGACCGATCACGGCGATTCGCAGCCCATCGGTCGAGAGGAAAATATCTCCCGGCTGGGGGTGGTAAGGCCTGCTCGGCCCCCGCAATTCCCCCGTCACTTCAAAAGCCGGTTGATAAAGATAACCGATCCCTTCCGTCTGGGCGGAACCGGGTAGAATCAAGACCCACAAGAGCAAGGTAACGGTGGGAAACATGCTTTTCCAGCCATTAGAGGGAAGGGACTTGTGTCCATTCAAGAATACCTTCCAACCGAATTGAAGACCATTGGGACCTAAGGCGATACGCCTGCCATCCGTTTTGCAAAGGAGGTACGACCCGCACATTCGGCAGTCTTGCCCACCCTATTAGGAGTCCATCAAGCTACCTACCAAGAACCAAGTACCAAGAACCAAGTACCAAGAATTGGTTTCTTGGTTCTTGGTTCTTCGAGTTTTGGAGTTCTTTGGTTAGTTAGCCGCTAAATGATCTGGATCCAGCAGTGGCAGTATAGAGCTGTGCAGAAACCTCGCTCTGCGCGCGCCCGAGTGAAAACCGGGATTTCCGGCCCGCGCTTGGCAGCGATCCCAAGGATGTTGCCTTAATTTGGCAAACAAGAGATCATCTTCGGTGGTTTCCGACTGGGTCTGGAAGCCGACCCGGCCGGCGGCCTGGCATCCCTGACCACCGTCGGAGGTCCCGACGAATCTCACGGCGAATCCCAGAGAAAACACGTCCCGACGGCTGTAAAACACGTCCATCCCATCTCGAGAGCCGCGGAGAGCGGGCCGCAAATCGTAGTCGGTGGATACCGACGGCGCCAACAAAATGATCCGATTCACCGAGCCGGGTGGGACGGCCGCTGCGGCCGTTAACGCCACGCCGCTGCCGGCACTGTGAGCGACCAGAAAAATCGCCTGGCTCGGATGGGCCTGATGATACGCTGTAATCTGCTCCGCCAACCGGCAGCCCTCTTCCTGAGCGTGCTGCCAGTCTGTGTGATCGGCCACGACACTGCCTTGCGACCAATCCACCGTGACAACCGTCAGGGGTAGGCAGGCGTCCGCCACGGCTTTTTCCAGCGCGGTTGACGTGAATTGGAGGTTTCCCGATCCGTTGACGGCGAACACCACTCCTGCTGGATCAGTCGTCTGGGCAGGAGGCTGTGGTTGATCACCCCGAGCCGGGCGGCCCGTGAAGGCAATACATATCATGAGGCCGGCAATGTTCAGCCGTGAACCGAGCGGAGACCTCCGGATGACAGGGTCTCGAACCAACTGGGGAATGAGGGCGTTTATCTGCACAGTTCTGTCCGCGGCTAATGAAAGGCGCCTGGGTCCAATTCTAAAAGGATCGCAAAGCTCCCGCAATTCCTCGGAACTGGAGGCCGTTGATGGCCATGATTTATCC
>DASZFN010000172.1:0-14768 GCA_035939715.1 Gemmataceae bacterium
AGCCTGCGAAATTGCACACGCGCCTGCCAGCGCCTCAACCTGGGGAGCCGGATCACTATGAAACATTCCTGAACCGTTTGTCAACCGCTTATCGTAAGGTTCGGCAAACAGGCTAGCCGGCGGCGTTAGGCGCTGACCTGCTCGAAACCGATTCGCCCCCAAGGCGTGATCCATCAGACGTCGCTGGGATGCCTGCTGGCCTCTTCCGTCTAGGGAGGAATCCTTGTCGGGCCGCTGCAAAATGCCCGAGTCGGCGAGCAACCGCCGGTCGATGTGACCTCCGCGCCTAACAGGATGCCACAAACCCACGTCGGTGTTTCGGACCGACGCGCGCAACGGCCATTGGCTTGCCTACGCTTATCGATGTGACGAATCGACGCAGAGACGTTGTATACTTACTAAGGCTCTTTCGTTGGCTGACGACATCTTGTCGGCGGCGACACAGCTACGCTACCAAGCGGCGAGTCCATCAGTTGTGCGGCAAGCCGGAGCGAAAGAATGAGGACTTCTTCCAATTACGGCAGTTCCTAAGTAAATGCGTCCACCATCAGGATTCGCTCAGCGGACAGTCCATCGCTCGAATTCGGCAGTTGCTTGCTCGGTGCGTCACGCGGCGTGGCGTTCCCAAGTCGCCCGAATGTGCTGCAATTCGCAAGCGTCAGTCCCAGCAGGCTAGTGCGCCGACGTTTCATGAGGTCTCGCAGGTAGTGGCCGCTCGTCTCGCGGGGTATCAACGGGACTGCGGGATCGAGGATCTCGATCCGGTCCTTCGCTCGGTAACGGCCGAGGAAGCGAAGCATTACGAGCCGTCAAACACTGCCGACATTCCAAATTCGGTCAAGCGAAAGGTGGAACGTTGTCTCACTGAGACTGCCGACGAATTGATTCGGCGGGGCATCATTACCTCCGCTGACACACTGGGCCGTGTGTTACCACAAGTTACGTCAGGGCTGCGTGCCGCGGGCATCGCCGATCCTGCTTTGCGGCGGCTTTATGCCGCGGTCTATCGAGCATTCCGCCGGCGGCGATCGCTGCTACTGCTCAACCTGGAAAGCCAAGTCAAAGTTGACGAACTGCCCTGGATGGCTGCGACGGGTCCTTGTTGCCCACGAGCGAAGTAAATCAGTTCTTGGCATGGGCGGATCAACATCTTTCCCAACAACGGGCCGAATTTCAAGTGAAGTTCCGGCCGGCGGTTGAGGGCCTGAATCGGGCGGCAGCCGGAAGGTCGCTCGAAGAAGGCAATCTGGCTCGCCGTTTCCTCGGCTGGACGAAGGATCGTCACTGGTGGCTTGGTCCAAAACCCTAAGGTGTGAGGCGCCGTGCGCGTTGAGAGCTGAGACCTTCGCCGATCGGCATAGGGCGCAACAAAGAAGGAAACGCCTTCACGTCGCCAATCCTCAATGTTCTCTCGGGTCTCCACAAAATCTCCGATTCTTGACACTTCACGGAACGACTCAGCGCGGAGGTCCAACACGCCGGAGGCCACGATGTAGCTGAATCCGGCAAGCGTCGCCGCGGGTGGGAAAATGTTCTCCGGAAACGGAAGCGTTCTCCGGTTCCGAGCAAAAAAAAATGCTAAGTTTGAACAAGAGGCAAATAGTCGGCAGACAGCGACACTTCAGACAGACTGCCGGCCGACATGGCCTTAGCGATGCAGTTCACGGACCTGAACAATGATGGAATCCCCCGAAACATTTCCCGTTCGGCAATAAAACCTCGGGTGCTCGTTATGCGCGTGCAATTCAAGACCTTTGAGAGTCAGTTTCTTACGCGGCAAAAAATGCTGCAGAAGGCGGCGGAGTTCGCCACGCAGATGGGCCCGGAGCGCCTGATCAACGTCACGCACTCCGAGGATCATCATGAATCCTTCATTACAGTCTGGTACTGGGAAGGCGAACAGGTCAACAAGGGCATACCGGCCGCCGGAGCGCCGCCGGCTTGCATAAGCGATCCGTCCAGAGACACTACGCCGGACGCTCCGCAGACGCGCGCCAAGCTCTCCGATTCGTCGCGAACCGGTAACGCCAAAACCGGAAAGCGAGGTGTACACGCGCTAGGTTAGGTCACGCGGTAATAAATGGGGGATGCCTGGCCATGGTCGACAGCACTCAAAGTATCCTGGGAGAGCGAGAAAACAAGGTTGAGCCGCATTACGCGTGTCGTTTGCGCGCATGCTTCAGGGAGCAACAAAACCATGCTCTTACCACCGTGGATACGGGCTGGCGCCTGGGCGATCTTGTCGATATATCGGCGCGCGGTGTAACCATCCTCATGCGACGTGCCTTCGATCAAGGTGCGCGGCTCGTGATTGAGCCGCTGATTCAACCCTGGGATGTCGTGCAACAACTAAGCGCCAGAGTCGCCGATGTGCAAGTCTTCGAGGGAAAGTTCCGCGTTGGTTGTGAACTTGAGTTTCCTCTAAGTGACGCTGAGCTAGCATTTCTTGTAGCCGCAAATAGGTCTTCCTCGGGCCGTGCAACCTGAAGTGGACGCAGAGGGTCAGCGCCCGCTACGAAGTTGCCCAGCCGCCGCCCGAAGATGGCCGCCTGGCCATCTTGGAAAACACCAGAAATGGGCCGGAATTCTTCCAAGACGGCCACTGTATGGCCAGGTAAATGGCTCTGTCCAGCAGGCGGACAACGACGAGCGCGTCTTCCCGTTCCGCAGAATTCTGTGGAACGGGAAAGGGGGCCCGTGTGACCCGTGGCAAAGTGGCAAACTTGCCTTTAATGAATTCGTAAGTCTAATCGCCAGTACGTAGTTCCGACCGGAAACAAACAAATGAGTTTGCCAACCGTGGCAAACTCGGTGGCAAAGTGGCAAAGTCATTTTGGCAGGCGCGGCATGCCCGGCGAAAGCTCTTGCATCAATCATAAATATGGCCAAAGGCTGCCAAGTGACAGACTGGTTTGCACCATCGTTCCCATAGCTAGCTGGCGATGCCCCGTTCCGCAGAATTCCGGGGAACGGGAACGTCAGCCTACCCATCCGGATTCCGGTCAAACTTCTGGTACGGCAGGCGCACGCCGTTGACGAAGAAGAAGTCCGCGCTGGGCACGGTCGGGGAGGGCAGGTAGCCCTGCGAGGCGGCGAAGGTGACGACGTCGTCCTGGGTGACGCCGTCGCCGCTCACGCCGAGGCCGCCGACCAGGAACTGGATGCCGTTTACCGTCTTGTAGAGCGGCACGCTGCCGGGGAAGAAGACGATGCCGTCCTGGTTGGCGACGTTGTTCGGCCGGTAGACGAATGGCGGCGCGCGTGCTGTCTTCCGGATTCCCGTCAAACCCGTCCCTTACTCCGCGCTGCGTATTTCAAAGCCGATCTCCATCAGCAGCCGCGGCAGATTCTGTACCGATTCGCGATCCTTGCGTTTATCTTCCTCGTGAAGCTCATGCCAACCGACGAGGGAGGGCCGCTGCTTTTCTTGCTCGTTACGCGGCCCCAAAGTCCAACCATCAAGCAGCCGCTGAATCACCCAGCGGCCATGTTCCATTTCTGCGAGCAGTTCGATCTCTGCCGGGGTCAATTCATAGACCTGGATGTCGCGGCCTTGAACGGGCACTGCTGTTTTGCCGATGGCTGCCAGCTTGCGTTGGTAATCATTGGCTTGATGCAGATTGGCCTTCTGGTGCATCGGGTCCAATTCGTCCCAGGGTTTGAGGACGGGGTCGGCAAGGGGCTGGCGCGGGCGATTCTTCGCGCGATAATCCTCGTGAATCCGTTGCGCCATGTACAGGCGCTGTGCGGTGGAAAGATCGTTGGTCATATCGACGGTGACAAAGGCTTCCAGCGTGCGGCGGTCGGCCGGCAGCAAGGCCAATCCGGGAATAGGCTCCAGCTCGGCCTCTGCGCCAAGGGCATCCGCCTTGCGCCCGCTGTCGCGAACCACGCCGACCCTGGCGCCAAGCAACAAGGCCAGGCGGTATTCGAAGGCCGCGATGTTGCCGCCATTGATGCCCAGAACGCGAATCGCCTCTGGAGCGACGCCCGCGTCGAGCAAATCGATCCAGCTCTGTAGAGGCTCGAGAACGCTGAATCCTGTCCGCGCGGACGTGCGGCGCATTTCGTGGTAGCGTTCGTCCCGGACCGCCGAGCCGTCGGTCGGCAGGTGTTCCGGCACATAGCCAATGGTCTTGATGCGCTCGCTGAAGGCCTGTCCTAATTCGCCGACCAGGCCGGAGATCCCCTCGATAGTTCCACCCGACAACAAGGTCCCACGGAAGGAGCGGAACGCGTCCAGGAGGAGTTCCCGGTAGCCTTCCATGTGGCGTTGAAAAGCGGGGTCACAGCCGCCCACGACAATGACGACCGGCTCCACCGGCTTGCCCGCCCCGGTGGCGACTTCGTGGAGTTCCCGCAACGTTTCCGGTTCTTCTCGTGCATAACGCGCTGCTCGGGCGAGCAGCACGAGCCTCCGGGCTGTGCCAACGGTTGCCAGTTGTTGTTCCACGGGCTCGAACAGATTCAGGCCCTCGAGGGCATCCTCTAGCAGGCGCCGCCGGAGCTTGCTGCTGCTGGCGGAGATGGCCTGGAGGTAAGCGTTGAGGCTGGCCAGTTCATGGTCCGGTCCTAACAGCACCCCCAATTCAGCCATGCGGTAAAGCGCCCAGGGCACATTGATGCCCGCCTCGGCGTGGGCGCGGCATTTGTCGAAGGCCGCGCGAATGGCCGGCCTGAGCAGCGCCAGGAAGGACAGGTTCTGTTCGGCGGCGATCTTGTAGCGCACGTAGCCGCACAAGGCCTCGGGGTCGGCCGGATCGGCCGCGAATGCCTGGGCGTAATAATCGAGGGCGCGCTTCGGCCTCTCGCCAATCCAACTCTCCGCCAAGCGGATGTATGCTTCCACGTTGCCTGGCTCGAGTTTGGTCGCTTGTTCGAGGAGCCTCCGGCCGCGCAAATATTCTGCGCTCTTGCGGCTCGCGGCATATTGCTGGCACAGGGCATGCCCCAGGCACGTAAGCAGACCGGCATCCGGGACACCAGGGAAGCTTTGTAGAAGGTCAATGATTCTTGGCCATTCTTGGCGATTGGCCAGCAGCCGCGCCACCAGCTGCGCCAGGCGTTCGTCTGCAGGCGCGTACTTGCGTACCAGCTGGAAGATTTCGATCTCCTGCTGGAGGATATCCGGCTGTTGATTCAATGAAAGCGGCGGAACGTAGCCGACGTGTTTGCTGTTCAGCGCCTCGAGATTTGCGGCCAGGCGGCCGAACGCCTCGTCCGCCGATTCCATGGCTGCCGCCAGGCGGGCCAGTTCGCGCACGTACTGCTCCGGCACCTTGAAGGAGGATCGGTACAGGCGATCGTGATCCATGTCGGCCCAGGCATGCTGAAGAAAGGTGCGCACCTGGATTTCGGCCTTGAGCGCATGCAGTTCTTCGGGAACGTTTACAGGGATCTTTTCGTTCGGGAAGACGTTGGCCTTGAACTGGGCAATGAAGTGTATGGAACGGTAGCCGAACTCCTTACTCTTCAGCCGCGCTGCCGTGTCTTCACCGTTGGTCGCGTCCACGGCGAAATGAGCGGTGATGAAGCGACAAACGGCATCGACCTCGCTCTTCAGATGCGTGATGACGCGGGCGCCGCACAGGTCGGTGAACTGGTTGATCGGATCGCGGCGTAAGTCCCGTTTGCGCAGGACTTTCTCGGCGAAACTGGACATGCTCTTGACCCGGACTTGTACGACGGCATTGGGAGAGAGCGGCCTGATCGCGTGCCGCAGGACCTTGTGCAGCTTGGCGGCGAGCCGCACGAAAACAGGCCGCCTGCGGTCGAATTCGTCAACCTGTGCTTGAAACCAGTTCAGGTCAATGGTCATGCCCGCGCCTCCACCAGTGCTGCGGAAGATCGGAGCTTAACCAGATAGCGCCAAACAGTTTTGATTCTGCGTGTTTTGCGCGTCTTGTCCGGTTACTCGGATAGGGCTTGGAGACTTTTTCTTAGCTGTCGCGCCTCATACTCTTTTTTTGCAGTTCGGTCCTTCCAGCGGTTTTTGGGCCTTGGCGTCGTCCTGCGTGAGATTACCGATGCCGGCTTCCGCCAGTGCCCGGGCGCGCTCGGCATTCAGCTCCTTATACCCAGCCCATTCAGGCTTGAGGTCCGTCTCCTTGTAGATTGCTTGGACCGGACACTTGTCAATGCAATCGTAGCACGCAACGCAATCATCCTGGTGAATATAAAGCATTGTCTCATCCTGGTAAAAACAATCCACTGGGCAAACCGTGGCACACTCGGCATACTTGCAGTCGTAGCAGGGTTCACAAACGACACATTTGGGATCTGACATGGTCATCGCCTCATTGCAATGGGAATCAAATTGATGACTAAGGCATTTCGGCCTCACGAGTCTGCTGCCAATCTTGTAATCGACTACTCGGCCTGGTGTCCACCAAATTCTCAAAACCCGGATAGCTCCGAGTATGCAAAATGCGCAAGGTAATGGAAAGTTACTTGACTTCGCGCGGTGCATGTCTCACCATGTCCGACTGAGCGGTTCTCAAAAGGGCCCTGCCTCATGAAGGACCTTCCCTTAACCTGGCGGCAATTCCTGCGCATCCTTCTGGAGGGAATCATTCCCCCCGCTGAACAGAGCGCGGGTGCTCCCGCCAGCGCTCTGGAAATCCTGTCTGCTTCGGATCAGTCAGACGGTAAAGCGTGGGTTGAGCTGTTCAAGGCGCTCCGCCAGGTGCCCGGCTACTATATTCAGGGAATCAAAAACCTGCGTACCTTGGTGCACGACGACGACAGCCTGCTCGATGATGACCTTTCGCAACTAAGTCCCGAGAAGCGCTTGTTCTTCCTGGTGGAATATGAGCGTGGCGAGATCATCATGGAGAACGGCACCTTCAGCGACTATGCAGCCCTTCATGTACAGGGCGTTGTGCGGGTTTGGCTGGATGCGCCTTCGCGATTGGGAGTGCCCGGAAAGAGTTGTTGGTCCGCGCCGCATGGTGCCGGGGCTTTTGCTCCGCGCAGCAGCGCAGCTCAGGCGATCAATTGGCTATTCGCCAGCTGGCGATCGAGCAAGCCGCTGCCGACTGCCCCTCACGAGCAGGATCCGGCACTGCTCGGCGCCGGCACGTCTCCTCCGGGATTTCCACTCAACATCTGGCCCGAGAATCAGCCTTCCCAGCTACGCTCTTTTCCGGAGCGCCTGATGGGCGTGACAAGCGTCGTCTGGAAGCAGCCCCGTACCGCCACGCTGCTGGCCGACAATGATGAGGAAAACAGGCCATGCCGGATGTTAATCATCAAACGGCGCTTGCTGCTCGAATGCCTCCTGTTCGCGGATGGAGACATGACAGAGCCCTCGGCCCTGTACCAAGCGAAAATGTCCCACTTCTTCGAGCAGTCCTTGCCACAGTTGCTAATGCAAAATCGACTTTTTCGCTCGCTCTTTTATGTTGAGGAAATTGAGCAGCCCGAGCAATGGGAAAGACTGTTCCGTACCCTTGAGAAGCGGCGCAGCTCTCCTGCTCTGGCAAGGATTTGCGCGAAAGACTCCATCCCTCGCCAGCGCTGGCGATGGCTCAGTAAGCTCAAGTCGACCTGGCTCGATGACAGTGCCAAGTATCGCGTGGTCAGTGAGCTCAATGACATCTTGAAGCGGGCGGACCTGCACCATGAGCGCTGCTGGCCCCCGAGCAAGCTAGGACCCGAAGAGCAGGTCATCTTGGCCAAGGCTCCCAAGGATAGGACGTTGGTGGAAACCATCCGCCTGAATCGCCTTTTGCTCGAGGCCGCGCTGCCGGGCATTTTTCGCAGCGCACGCAACTTTCAGCCACGGACGCGCGATGATTTCGTGAAGTGCGTCAGCCGGATTCGGCAGCACTCCCCGGCTTCGATGCCGTTGCGGCCGCGCCGGGGACAAATCATTTTCAAGGAAGGAGCAGCCGCGGACGGGCTCTATTTGATCCTGGAAGGCAGAGTGCAACTGAGCTTGAACCGGCCCGGGGGCTCCGTGTCACTTTCCGTGCCCTTGTTTTTCGTGGACGATGTGCACAATTGGAATGGACTTCTCAAGGCGTTTGCTCCCTATCTGGCCGTCGAGCAGGCCTGGCTCGTGAACGGCAAGCCGCGTGCCCGCGATCCCAAAAAACCTAAGGAGCCGCCTGTTGAGGAGCAACGGCGGAAACTGCTGCTGGAACTTGCCCAACCGCCCGGCCAGCCTGTCTCGCAAGCACTCTGCCAGCTCTGCAAAAGCTTCTCCACCGAGACCTGGGAATTACTCAAAGGTTCCGCAGAACCCTTGGATGACGCTGCCCGGTTTCAATGGATTCGCGCACTGAATTTTGAAGTGCTCAAGCAGAAGTTCCTGTACGATCCGGAAATATGGCCCAAGAATTATCTTTCCCAGGAAGAAAAGAGCCTGGTTGAAAGAGGGGCTGAAAAGCTAGCCGAACCTCAATACTACCGCCTAAACCGACTGCTTATCGAGGCCGCCCTGCCGGGAGTGTTTCGCAGCGTCCGCGACTACCGCCCTGGCGCCGCCAACGATCTTGATGAAATTTGGATCACTCAAAATCAACAGGGCACGTTCTGGGAGCCGGCTGCTGTACACGTCATGTACGAGCGGCCAAAAGAGCAGATCGTCTTCAACCATCTCGTGGACAACGGTTTCTTCGGCGAAAGCTGCATCGACCACCAGGAATCTCCGCTCCAGCACTATCAGGCCATGGCGTTGACGAATTGTAATTTGTTGCAGATCGAGCGAACCGCAGTCCTTGAGGCGGCCAAGGACTTCCCGGAGTTCGGCAACAAGTTGGGCTGGGAAAATGCGCGCATGCGGCGCCGCGCGCAGCAGGTCCGCCTGGGGCGAAGACTTCCCCCCGCTGGTCTGCCGCCCGAAATGGCGGCCAAGCTCGTGCGCGCCACGAACCTGCTCCTCATTGACATGGACCGCTGTACGCGCTGCGATCAGTGCGTGCACGCCTGCACCGAGGCCCACCAGGGGCACCCCCGCTTCCATCGTGCCAATCCCGAATATCGCTTCGGCCAGTGGGAACTGGCCGGCGCCTGCGTCCACTGCAGCGACGCTCCCTGTCTCGAGGTGTGCCCGGTGGGCGCCATCACCCTCCTGGCCAACGGCAGCGTGCAGGTGCTGCGCGATCGCTGTATCAGCTGCCGCAAATGCGAGGCCGCCTGTCCCTTCGGGGTCATTGAATATCACCCGCCTATCGATCCCGGGGATGGCGCCAGTGCCAAGGAGGGCGACTACGTCGTGTCGCACAAATGCGATTTATGTTTGACCAAGGATAGAGATCCACCCTGCGTCGTCGCCTGCCCGTACGGCGCCGCCAAGCGCGGCGAGCCCAGCGAGTTCTTTCCCGGTTTGAAGAGTATGGCGCGCTTTACCGACCCTGAGTAATGGCCATGGCATTTCGCGCACTACATCCGCGGCTCGGCATTCAGCGGCGTGCCGCTATCCTGTGCTTCCTGGTCCTGGCGCTGGCCTGGCTCAGCGGGCGTGTGCTGCCCGAGCCGGTCTGGCAGCAGGCGCGACTGCTGAGCCGGCTGTGCGGCTACGCGGCGCTGCTGGCCATGCTCGTTCCCTATGTCCATGTGCTGCGCCGCTTCATCCGCCATAGCTTTGTGGGGGCATCGCAGCGCTGGTTGAACTGGCACATCGCCGCCGCCTATCTGGGCTTCTTCTTTCTGCTGCTGCATTGCCGCGCCCGTGCCGAGGGCGGCTTGACCTTTGCCCTGTTACTCCTCGTCTGGAGCGTCATGCTGTCCGGGGTCGCGGGCTTCTACGGACAGAAGCTGCTCTATCGGCTCTTGCCGCGCCTGGTGCCTTATGAGTACGGCCTGGAACGCCTCGAACCCGAGCGACGCCATTGTCTCGACGAGGCCTATCGCCTCCTGGCAGAGAATCAACTGACCGATTGGAAGGCATTTCCTACGGACCCCGCCGGCAACGCTCTGGCCAGGGAGTTGAGTTGCTCTCTCATCGAGCTGTGCGAAACTTGCCAGGTCCAGGCTGGGCCCATCACGCGACATGCTGAGCGCCGCCTCGTCGGTCAAAGTGGCGCGGATCTTCTCGGCGCTGACTTGCTGGAAAAGGTCATTGAGCCATTAGCCCTGGCCGCCGAAGTGCTGGCGGCCGGCGCGCCTTCGAACTCAACCTTGCCAATCCCGCAAACACAACCGGCTAAGAACATGACATGGTCGCAAGCAGAGAAGCTGATCGATACCGACAACAAATACGCCCGGCTAAAAAAAATCAAGGACCTGCCAACCTGGGGTGCGCACCTGGCCCGAATAGTGGATTCAGAGCCCCGGCAGCGCGAGCTCAGGAATTTATCGGCAATGCCGGTTACGCGCGCCGCAATTATCAAGGTGGTCGGCTCCAGCCAGGAGCTTGACGAATTGACGGCCTCGTCGCCGCTGTTGCAGGAAGTTGTGACGAAGGCCGGCCGAAGAGAGCCGGAACGTTCCGACGAATGGAAAAAATGGGTCTATTGCCGTGTCTTGCTGGGGCAGGCTCTTTACCGGGCGCCAGGCGAACGCCCGAGCCCGGCAGCGGAGTCATCCGCCGCGGCGCCGCCCATGACTCTCAGTGAACTGCGCTGGTCCAACCGCCTGGCATTGCGTCAAGCTCACCCCAACCTGCTGCGCGACGTGCCGCAAGCGATTGCCGAATTCTGTGACACCGCCATCCAAAAGTGCCTGGCGCTGCCGTTCACGCTGCGCCGCTGGGCGCGGACCGGCAAGGAATCGCAGCGCCTCTACGAAAACCATTACAAGCGGGCCTTCGAACTAGCCGGCACCGATGCGGACCGGCAATTACTCGAGGACACCTGGCGCTTGGTCGAGAAACGCCGTCTGCTCGATCTGGAGTACCGCCTGCATAGCCTCGGCAGGCTCTGGCTGCTGGTGCACGGTCCTTGTGCCCTGGCCATGCTGATTCTCATAATCGAGCACGTCGCCATGAGCATGCGCTTTGGCGGTTTCTGAAGCGGCAGCGCGGAACGGATCCTTAAGGGCCGCCGCTCTTGCGGCCGTTGCGGAAATCTTCGAGGGACAGCGGTTGGTCCGGTCCGCGCCTGGCAGTTCCCTTGCCTTCTGCTGAAGCGTCGCCGTTATGGTAGCGATGGCACTGGACACAGTCCGAACGCGCGGAGCTGCGCCGTGTCGAGGCATGGCATGCGAAGCAGGTGTCGATGGCGGGGAGCAGCACATCGCCACGCTTCTCGGAGGCCCGGGCATCCGGATGGCAGGAACGGCACTCCAGGAGACGGTGCCGTGCGTGATCAAAGGAAGCTTTCTCCAGCCAGATATTTTGCAGGCGCGTGGGGACTACTTTCCGCAGAGCGCTGAGCCCAGCGGTTTTCGTCTCCCCTGCGTCCGGCTCCAGGCTGTGACACAGCGCGCACCCTTTGCGCGTCTCATATAGCTCCTGTTCGGCCCGGGCCACAGGGTTCTTGATCGCCTCGTCGAGGTACTGCAGTTGACCAGCCGCGCCCGGCGAGCGTCCCGGCAGCGGGCGCTCGGAGGCTTTTCCCTCAAGTTGCAGGCGCGTCTTCAAATATTGAGGTGCATGGTGGCCTTCGAGAAGAACGCGGATCTCGGCCGGGGGAATGCGATGAGGTACGCGAAAAAAGACGGAGTCCTTTTGTCCCACCGAAAGGGCGTGGCAGGCCTGACAATGCGCCTCATAGGTGATCGGCAGCATGTAGGCGCCGCTGGGCCGGCCGGGCCGGACCGCATGGCCGGGGAGCCTGGCCCGAGCGGAATCCGCCAGCTCGGTGCTTCCCACGTCGAGCTGATGACACGCCTCACAGCGCAGTTGCACGGAGGTGTTCGGGTCCGCCTTCCCCAGCCCATACTGTGCTCTGCGTTCCTCTGGAATCTCCCCCACGAGAAACACAGCCCCGCCTGCGGAACGTGGAATCCCTCGCGTCATGTGCCGCTTGTGGTTGAATTCCAGCCGGCCTGTGTCTGCCGGACAGAAGGGCGGATGAAGGTTCTTGTCGAAGCCGGTTATGGAGTTGACCTTCGGATCAATAGGTCGAGCGCTGTGACCCTGAAGCGCTGCGTGGCAGCGCGTGCACTGCTTGTCAGCAATGCGCCGAAGAGATGCCTCCTCGCCTCGGTGCTCGACATGACAGGCGGTGCAGGCCGCCACATCTTCCGCTTTCTGTGCGGCATGGTGCTCCGGCCCAGCGTGGCAGCGCCTGCACTGGGCATCGCCGACGTGCGTGCTGCCGCTGATGCGGTTCAGCCAGTTGCCGCCGTCCAGGGGGCTGGCATTGGCATGGCAGACATCACAGCGGTCGTTCCACAGCGCATGCGCCGCGGCCACATCACCGGGCGAATACCGGATATTGGCGGGCCGGGGCCATAGAAGACCGAAGCCAATCCAGCCAAGCACAGCGCAGGGAGCGATCCACGTGAAGAAGCGTTGCAGCCGCGCTATCCGGTCGGCCCGTCTAAAGGCGGTAAGCCCTGGTTCCACATAGGCCGACTTTTCTGTTAAGCTCATGACGAATGGCACTCGCGAGGTCGGCCCTTTTCTAACCTGCTCGTGCCGGCCTGTCAACGGTCAGCAGGAAAGGGAGCAGCATGAAGCGCTTGCTCTTTGCTACAAGTCTGTCGTTCGCCTTTGCCTGGGCTTGCTGGTTCCAGCCACGATTTTTTCTTGCCGGCCGGGCGGCTCCGCTTCCCGCTGTTGCTTCCTCAGGTGTTTCAGCGGCAATTTCGCCGCTGGTGGGAGTCGCAGCTTGCTCGGGGCCGGCGTGTCACGGCCACGAGCAAGACCGCCCCGGCGCGCGCATCCGCGGTAACGAATACGCGCTGTGGAACCTGTGGGATCCGCATGCGCAAGCCTATCGTTCCCTGGAAGGCCCGCTCTCCAGGGACATCATGCGCCACCTGGCCCGGGGCGGCAAGGTTGCAGAAGCGACCAGGGAACCACGCTGTCTGGTTTGCCATACCGATTCCCTCCTGGTTGCCGGACCGGTCCAAGGCGCCCTGCCGGGCCACGGCGTCGGCTGCGAATCCTGTCACGGCCCCGCCGAGCGCTGGCTCGATGCGCACACCGAAAAGTTTCCCAGCGCCTTGAAGAAGTGGGAAAAACTGGAACCCCTGGGCATGAAAAACCTGGGCCGGCCAAGGATACTGGCTGAAGTTTGCGCCGGTTGTCATGTTGGCGCTCCGGAGCAGGACGGCCGCCCGGCGCAAGAAGTCACCCACGACCTGCTGGCGGCCGGTCATCCGCGCCTGAACTTCGAGCTGACGGTCTACCTGGCGCATCTGCCGCCGCATTGGCACGTCGCGCGTACGAACGAGGAGCATGGTTCGGACTTCGAGGCCCGCGCCTGGGCGATGGGCCAGGTCATAACCGCTCGCGCCAGCCTCAAGTTAAACGCCTACCAGAAACGCCGATCGTCGCAGTGGCCGGAGTTTGCGGCCCTGGACTGCGAGGCCTGCCACACCCCGATACCGGCCGCGCCGCATACGTCCAGGCCGGGCCTGCCGCTCAGCCGCTGGCCTGTGGCCATGCTCGCTGAAATCGCGGATCAAGTCAGCGCGCCGGTCGCTGGTACAGAGGCTGCGCTGAGATCGGAGAGATTGCGGGACCTTTTTAGAGCGCGGCTCAGCAAGGAAGACGAGTTAGTAGCGCAGCTGAACGGTTGGGCAACAGCGCTCGAAGGCTGGAAGTGCGACGCGGGCAAGGCGCAACTCTTGATGAGAAAGATTTGCGGCAACGCAAGCCTTCCTTCCGTCAATTGGGAAGAGGCAGAGCAGGGTTACCTGGCTTTATCGGCGCTGGAGCAGGTCTGGCAAACGCGCGGCGCGGTCGAACAGCATGAGAGAATCCAGAAGCATTTATTCGATCTCGCCGAAGAGCTCGCCTTGCCCTCTGGGTTTTCTGGGCGAACGGAGGTCAGTGCGAATAGAAGGTCCTTGCTTGTCAAGCATCTTAACTCGATTCTGAGAGAGACAAAATAATCGAGGAAACTCCAGCAGACCATTGACATTCGAAGTTTTGTCGGGTATGACCAATACCGACTCAGGCGCTTTGACGAAAAGGAAGACAATCGCTCCCAAGGTGTCTTCTCCTTTTTCGTGGCGATTCGATCCCATTTCGCCGAAGCGGCCAACGCGCCGTAACAGATCGATCCAATGGTTTGGGTTGATCGCGTCAGATCCCGACTCGCAGTCCTGCAATCTGACTACTCGCACGGATGCACGTCTCGTTACTTACCCTGAAAAACCGGGCTAATTCTGCGTGCGCTTTGCGCGTATAGGATTTTGGGGCTCAGCAAGCGAAAGGAGCTGACATGTTCCCCACGCGGTGCAGGAAATGTTACGTAACGACTCACTCCGTCATGGCCGTCAGCGTCGCCGTGGCACTCCTCTTGATGCTGACCCTTCCACTTAGCGCCCAGGTGGGGAGCGCCGGCGGCTGCCAAGTCGGCGGTGCTGGCGCGGGGGCAGTTCGCTTGCATGCGCAAGCTTTGGAGGTCACTCCCAAGTGATGCCTTTACTGCATCACAGCTTGATCAGCTCTTATTTATGACTCTGAGAAAGTGGCAGATGATGCGTTTCCACCGGGCAATACTATCTTCTGTTGTGCCCGGGCCGATTTTTCTTCGGCTGTTTGAATCACCTTCAATACGATTGATTACTTCTCTCTTTGCCTGCCCGGCTCGCAGGAGAACGAAAAGTGGCTGACCTCGCTCTTGCCTTGCCAGTTTTTGTAGCCTCTTCGTCAGACGTGATGCCTGAGCGCGATGCGGCTGAAGGGGAGATTCTTCGCCTGG
>DASZFN010000173.1:0-4680 GCA_035939715.1 Gemmataceae bacterium
CAAGAGCAAGAGCTATCAGTTGAATGTGGCCAATCGCCTGTGGGGGCAGACCGGCTTCCCTTTCGAGGAAGCGTTCTTGAAATCGACTCTTGAGCGCTATGGAGCTGAACCAGGCGCGGTCGATTTCGCCAGGACTGAGCAGGCCCGGCAGACGATCAACCACTGGGTCGGGGAAAAGACCAACGGCAAGATTGCAGACCTCATGCCGCCCGGCGTTCTTCAGGAAAACATCCGCCTCGTGTTGACGAACGCCATCTACTTCAAGGGCACGTGGCAATACCGATTCTCGAAACCGGAGACACGACAGGCGCCGTTCCATGCGTCGAAGAATCGCGAGATCAAAGTGCCCATGATGCAACAGACCGGCGGCTTTCAATACGCGGAGACCGTGGACGCCCAGCTACTCGAACTGCCCTACCTGGGCGGCCATCTCGCCATGGTGATTCTCTTGCCGAAGCAGGTCGATGGGCTGCCGAACCTGGAGAAGAAGCTCACGGCCAACGATGTGCAGCAGTGGCTTTCCGGCCTGGCACACGCGCATGAAGTAGAGGTGTACTTGCCGAAGTTCACGTTTACTTCCCCCATGGGTCTCAAGGACGTGTTGAGTTCCCTGGGCATGCCCCGGGCCTTCAGCGATCAGGCCGACTTCTCGGGCCTAGCCACGGAAAAAGCGCAGAAGCTCTACGACGTGATTCATCAGGCATTTGTCGATGTGAACGAAGAGGGGACCGAAGCGGCCGCTGTAACAGGGCATGTAGGCGGCAATGCACCAGGTCCCGTGTTTCAGACGGTCGTCTTTCGGGCCGATCATCCCTTTCTATTCTTGATCCAGGACAAGCGGACGGGGGCAATCCTGTTTCTCGGGCGCGTCGTTAATCCCAACGGATAGACGAATGCCTTTTCGCCACGATCCACCTACCTGTCACGGAGCGGTCTTGTTGTAGAATTCCGGCGCGCTGATGATGCCCGCGATGACCATATCGTCGGTGGCGCCGAAATCCTTGAAGGCGCTGAGCCAGGCGGCCAGCCCGGCCGATTCGGCCGCTCGATCCAGGTCCTGGTGGTAGTAGCTCTGGATCAGGTCCTGGCGGTACTCGTCGTCCATCATGATCTGGGCCGCCACCTGAGCGCGGCCAGCGCCACTGGAAAAGGCCATGTCC
Organism: Gemmataceae bacterium; assembly: GCA_035939715.1. Lineage (GTDB taxonomy): Bacteria > Planctomycetota > Planctomycetia > Gemmatales > Gemmataceae > DASZFN01. The sequence goes on from DASZFN010000173.1 coordinate 1,161, forward strand.
CAACCGGTTCTGCCGGTCGAGTCCACGGCCCGGCCGAGCGCGTCCTGGTAGAAGACATCGAGCCAGCCGTCGTTGGTGCCGTTCGTGCGCTGATTGTATTCCGGCGAACTGACGACGATGTCGATGAGCTGCTCCGGTGTGCCGCCGTTTTGCAGGAAGGCGGCATCATTCTGTAAAGCGATCGCATCGGCCGCCCGGTGCAGGTACTGGTGGTAGAGCGCTTGCACCTGATCGTCACGGTACTCCAGCGTCGGCGCATTCTGGATATTGCGTACAACCTGGTTGCGGCTGGCGCCAGAGTTGAGTTCCGCCGTCCACGTCGCCAACCCCTGGGGATCGATAGGCCGGCCGAGCATGTCGCGATAGACCTCGGAGAGGAAGCGCTGGTCCGCCGTGCCGCGCGTGCCGTCGGGCAACAATTCCTCCCGTATCGTTGCGGTCCCGTTAATCGTGACCGAACCGCTGTCATCCGTCACCGTCACGGTGATCGAATAGGTTTTCTCATCGCCATAGGTGTGTGAGCCGGTGACGGTATAACTGCCATTGACCAGCGCCACGAAGCCGGCCGAGGAAGTTCCGTCGCCCCAGCTAATCGTCGCTGTCATGGCACCGGCAGCTTCCGCGCCGTTGACATGGGTGAAGGTGGCCACGGGCTGATTGACCAGAGGCGTGAATTCAAAGTTGTTAAACGTCAAACCGGTTCCGGTAAATGTCCCCTCGGTCACCGGGTCGGTAACGCTCGAACTATTATTGGTCATATTCGGATCCGTCGTGGAGCTGCTTACCGATGCCGTGTCGGTAACGCTGCCGTCCTCGGAGAACGTGACCACGACCGTTCCGTTCACGGTCGCGCCCGCGGCCAGCGTGCCCAGATTGAAGGTATTGGATGCCGAACCGGTCCCCTGGCTGCCTTGCGGGAAGCTTATCGAGTCAAGCGTCACTCCGGCGGGGGCGGCGTCCGTGACCACGACGCCCTGGGCATCGTTCGGGCCATGGTTCGTCACGGTGAGGAAGTAGGTGAACGGCGTCAATTCCACGGCAATGGGAGTTGCCGACGCGCCTAAATGATCCTCTTTGATGATGGACAGATCGGCCTGGGGGGACACGCTTACAGTTACGGTCGCGGACACGCCGGGCGAGGCGTGGTCGAGCGACGAATACCGTGCGTCATTGGTGATCGTCCCCGTGCCGGCCGCGGGATTGATGTTGACGACGAGCGTAAACGTGTCGGTTTCACCCAGCGGCAGGGTGGGAGAGCTCCACTGGACGGTGCCGTTCGTGCCAGCCGGAGGCGTCGACGGAGTGAATTGCGTCGGATCGGCGGGGTCCTGAGCCGCCGATACGAAGGTCGTGTTTGCCGGTAAAACATCGCTGATCTGGACGAAGTTGTCGTCGATTGGATCCTGGCTGGGATCCTGGGTCAGGTGAACCTGAATCGTGTAGGTAATGTTCTGCCCGGCAGCGAAACTGGCGGCATTAGCGGTCTTGGTAAAAGTAATCGTGGGCACGACGCGGCATTCCAGTCCCTCCAGGGTCGGCCGGAATTTGCCCCGCCCCAGACGCTCCCGGTTACGCCGTTCCTCCTTTAGTAGCGTGGACGCTCGCGGGTTCAACCACCGTTGCCAGAGATTCAAGAACATCGCGCACACTCCTGGAGGTTACGCAGGGGCTGAATACCAATTGCGTAAATCCGATGACATCCCGCCGCTGGGGCTGCCCGCCTAAACGCGCACGCCGAACGGACGAGCCAATCACACTTCTGATTCGTGAGGAACAACAGAGGGGAAGCCCGGAAGAGATTTCTCCCGGCCACGAACATCCAATTTGAGCTTTGTTGGTCCTTTTTCTGTTAGGATTCGGAATCTTCCTATTCCGCCAACAGAAAAGGTATGGGGTGCAACGACGAATTTCAATAGAAAAATCAACCCAGACAGGAATGTTTATATAGCCTACCGAAACTATCAGCTCCAATTGATGCGGAGCCGTTGCGTGAAGTTCACCTGGCAGACCGGCAGACCAGTGAAATGGTCAATTGCCTGCACGCCGCCGAGGCCTGGCTGCGCTCGCCAGCGAACATGGATGCCGCGTTGGCAGGTGCGTTGACGGCTCCAGTGACGGCCTTGTTGCAGACCTTGCTGGAACAGGGAGTCGCGCCCGATGCCTTTTGGGCGCATGTCGTGCCGCCGTCCGCCAGCGCATTCTCAGCACCTGGTGGGACTCGTATCGTACGCTGCGTCCGGCCTGGGCGACCGCGTTACAAGCCCTGGACCGATTGCTTCCTTGATTGCGAGGGAGTAGAATGCCGGGGAAGTTGGCGACAGGCATTGGTCCGCCGTATAATCAAGTGATTACCGGAGTTCCAATGCATTTCAACTCCGCTAAGTGCCGAAGTTCGTCGGACGACTAGATAAATGGCAACCCGGTCCGTACCGGAGGGCTCGTTAGCGAGTAAGCCGACGTGGCGGAATACCTCAAGGTGTTCTACCGCGTCGGCTTTTCTTATCCGCTGGTTCCCTGAGCTGGAGCGGCTCGAAGATCCCCGTGGCTCAGCCCTTGCCACGCGGCTAGCCAACTTTCGGTAAGCAGCATGAACGAAGTTACCCGCATCCTGTCCGCCATCGAGCAAGGCGATCCGCACGCCGCCGAGCAACTGTTGCCGCTGATGTACGAGGAACTGCGCAAGCTGGCGGCGCGGCGGCTGGCTGATGAGAAGCCCGGGCAGACGCTCCAGGCCACGGCCCTGGTGCATGAGGCCTACCTGCGGCTGGTGGACGTGGACAAGGCTCAGCACTGGAACAGCCGCGGCCACTTTTTTGGCGCTGCCGCCGAGGCCATGCGGCGAATCCTGGTCGAAAATGCCCGCCACAAGAAAGCGGAAAAACGCGGCGGACAGTATCGGCGGGTCGATATCGAGACGGCGGCCCTGGCGGCACGGCAGCGCGACGACAAGCTGCTGGCGCTGGATGAAGCCCTGGCCAAGCTGGAGAAGCACGACCCCCTGAAGGCGCGATTGGTTAACCTGCGGTGGTTTGCCGGCCTGAGCATCAAGGAGGCGGCCGCAATCCTGGGCGTGTCGACCGCAACTGCCGACCGCTATTGGGTCTACGCCCGCGCCTGGCTGCAACGAGAAATGGCTGCACACGACTCCGAATCCTGATCATCTTGATCGGTAAGCGGCGTGTCTCGTAGAACGGAATTCATTCCCTTCAGCACCGAGAGCGGCCCGGGCTTCCCCTGTGCTGAACGGAATGAATTCCGTTCTACGAGACAAGCAACCCCCGAACTTCAGAATCTGGTGATAGAAAACATGCCTGGTTTGCGCACTGTGAATCGTAGTGGCTCTCACAAGACGGAGAGGTTATCCGTGGACGAACAATCCATTTTCGCCCTGGCCCTCGACAAAGCTCCAAGCGGGGAGCGCGCGGCGTTTCTGGATGAAGCTTGTGCCGGCGACGCCAAACTTCGGGCGGAGGTCGAGGCCTTGCTTCATGCCCATGAAAACCCCGACGACTTCCTGGAA
>DASZFN010000174.1:0-7086 GCA_035939715.1 Gemmataceae bacterium
ATGGAACCGTCAAGCTGTGGACTATCGTAAAATAGGCTGGCAGCCGCCAACTCTTCGCCGTCCCTGATGCGGCCGACGGGCATCGCTAGCGACGGGAAACGGGATCCCTGGCTGGAGGCCGGGTTAACATCGGCACTTGGCATCTGACTGGTCTTGACCATTGCGACATTTTCTGCCGCATCCCCTTGACCCGGCGGCAACACGGCCGGGGGAGAAGGGGTTGGCCGTCTTGGTCGTCTTGAGGAAAAATCGCCCAACGGCTCTTCGTAAGCAGCATATCTTCAAGCAGTTGTGAAGGCTCGTCCAAGATGGGCACGGGCGGCCATCTTCGGGACTTTGATGACCATCTTGCATGCAACCAGTCCTTTTTACACTTTACGCAATCGCCCGAGGGCGCGGCTTCCTAGAAGGAGTTTCTGCGCAGTGCGCACCACGCTCGCCAATGCCCTCAGCCGCCTTTGCTCACTGGCTCCATCCCAAGACCGTTCCTCAGGCACTGACTGTCCCGAACCTCGCGGAAAGATAATGTACGCCTGGCCGTCAAACGGCTCCAGTCAACCCTCCTCCCAATGTTCTTCTACTACCGCAGTAAGCCAAAATCCGGGCCACGGGCCGACACAGTGGATCCATGCGCGACGCTGCTTGCCTGACTTACCCTCTACAGTTACGCGGTAAGCGGGAGGCCTGGCGAATCGTCGTTCCAGCTTAACGATTCGGTGACAATTCGTGCATGCCCATCTTCTGACAAGCGTCTCGCCGCGCATTTCCAGCAAGAACATCAACGCAAGCGTTGTAACGGGAAGAGAGAAGACCATGACAATGCTAACGCAAGCTGCAGCATCAAACCTTGGGATCGCATAAGCGATCAAAAGCGCAAGCATAACGAGAGCAAAGATGCTGAATGCAAGAAGGAAAGTCCTGGTTGTGTCTTGCATACGACCTCCCCAGCCATCGTACAGCAGGCCCGGCGGGCGTCTGAAGGCCTAATCCAAATTGCTCTTGACCGTTGCGACCTTTCTGCATCTCGCCTACATGACCTTAACGTGTCATGGGGAGAAGGGGTTGGCCGTCTTGGCTGTCTTGGGGAAAAACCGCCGAACGGCTCTTCGTAAGCAGCACATCTTCAAGCAGTTGTGACGGCTCGCCCAACATGGTCGCGGGCGGCCGTCTTCGGGATTTTGTTGGCCACCTTGCATGCCATCTAGTCGTATCCATGATCCCCTTGCTCGCGCGGCGGGTTACAATCTGGCGGCCACATTTCGCGAATATTGATCTTCCACGATCTCACAAATCTGTTTTACACTTTACGCAATCGCCCGAGGTCGCGACTTCCTGGAAGGAGTTTCTGCGCATGCGCACCACGCTCGCCAATGCCCTCAGCCGGCTGGCCCACTGGCTCCATCCCAAGGCCGTGCCGCTGGCGTTGACCGGCAGCCAGTGGTCGGGGACGGGGTTTGTGGATGCTTACAAGCGCGACCGCAATCCGACGCCCAACGAACAGCTGGCCGAGCTGAAGAACACGGCCTTTACCTGCGCGAGCATCAACGCCGCCGTCTGCGCCGCCTATTCGCCGCGGCTGTTTGTGGCCACGCATCCGGACCAGCCGGCGCCCAAGTGCTTGACACGCGACCTGGATCGGAAGAGCGAGGAAGGGCTGCGCAGCCGGCGCGGGTTGCCGGCGCATATCACCAAGGCGCGGCAGCTTCAGGAGGTCCTCGAGCACCCGCTCCTCACGCTGCTCAAGAAAGTGAATCCGGTCCATAACAGTTTTGATCTGTGGGAATTGACGACGTTCTATCAGGAAGTCCTGGGCTCGGCGTACTGGCTGTTGCGTTTCGGGCCGCTGGGCGTGCCCAACGAGATCTGGATCCTGCCGGCCCAGAACGTGTCGCCCAAGCGCGAGCCGGGCAGCACGCGGCTCATTGACTACTACGAGTACCGCAACGGCAGTACGCTGCAGCGCTTTCGCCCGGATGAGATCATCCACTTTCGCTACCCCGATCCGCGCGATCCCTATACCGCAGGCCTGGGGCCGCTGCGGGCTTGCTGGGAGCAGGCGGCGCTCACGTCGGATTATCTCGCCTTCAAGAAAGCCACCTGGGAAAACAGCGCCATCCCGGGTGTGGTCGTCAGTCCGGACGAGGTGATCGGCGAGGAAGAGCGCGACCGCCTGGAGTCGCAATGGAACGCCAAGTTTCGCCGCGGCGGCGCCGGCCGGGCCCTGATCGCCGAGTCGGGCATGAAAATCTCCATCCTGGCGCATTCGGCCGGCGACCTGGCCGCGCTCGCCGAGTACGGCAAAACGAAAGAAGACATCTGCAACGCCTTCCACGTGCCGCTCAGCTTCCTGACCTCGGAAACGAACCTCGCCAACCTGCAAGCGGCCGAGCATCAGCACATGGCCAAGGCGATCTTTCCCCGGCTGCAGCGCCGCGACGAGAAGCTCAACGAGCAACTGCTGCCGCTCTACGATCCGAGCGGCCGGTTGTTCGTCGCCAGCGAGGACCCGATCCCCTTCAACCAGGAAATTGCCTGGCGGCAGCAGGAGGTGGATCTGAAGTACGGCATCATCACCATCAACGAGGTCCGCCAGGACCGCGGTCTGCCGCCGGTGCCCTGGGGCAACACGCCCTGGCTGCCCATCAACTGGGCGCCGTCCGATTTGCCGGAACGGACGGCCTACGCGCCGGACAGCGGACGGGTGCGCGAGCCGCGGACTGAAGAAAGTCCATAGTCCATGGTCCATAGTCAATAGTCCCAAGCTATTGACTATGGACCGTGGACTATGGACCAAAATGCTATTCCCATAACGCGGGTCTGTTTTATCTACTATTAGCTGGCAACGGGATTGAACCCAGGAGAAGAGGCTACCAGCATGACCATTCATCCGCTTACGCATGCGACCACCGAAGGGCCGCTTGGCTTTCCCGTCACGGAGCGGCAAGCGTTTGCCCTCGATGCCATCCTCAAGGCGCTGCCCAGGGACGAGCTCTTCCACTACCGCAAGGCCCAGCTCGCCCAGGGAGCCTCCGAGGTGTTGCCGGGAGAACGGTCGGATGTCTCCTGGATTTCCACGGAAGACCCGGATCGGACGCGAGAAGTCGTGGTCGCGCGCGGCATGAACGACAGCCAGTTCAAGCAAAACCCCATTGTTACGCTGCAACATGCCTACTGGCTGCCGCCGGTCGGCAAGTCGCTGTGGCGCAAGGTCGTGCGCCTGGGCAGCGACACGCAGAACCGGGTCACCAATGGCGTCAAAGCCAAGACCCAGTATCCCGTCCGGCCCGCGGACTGGACGGGCGGCGCCTGGCCGGCGGACGTCGCCCTGTCGCTGGTCCAGGCCGATCTCCTGCGCGGCAAATCGATCGGCTTCCTGCCGACGCGCGTGCACCAGCCCAAAACCAAGGAAATGGATGAGCACGGCTGGCAGAACGTCGACCTGGTCATCGACGAGTGGGTACTGCTCGAGTACGCCTGCACCTTCCTGCCCACGCAGCAAAACGCCGTCGTCGAGGCGGTGAGCAAGTCGCAAATCGAGATGCCCCAGGAGTTCATCCAGGCGATGGGCTTGGAGCCGGGCATTTTCAGCGGAGAACAGAAGTCAGAGGTCGGAGATCAGAGGTCAGAAGTCAGGGAGGAGACATCGGCTGTCACGATCTCCCGCTTTACACCGCTCGATGAGATTGAGAAAGCGCTCTGCCGGCGCATTCAGGAGCTTGATCTCCTGCCGCTCGCCGACCGAGCCACCCGCAACGCCATCGACCGCCTGCGCGGCCGCATTTAGCAATCAAGCCGTCAGGGTGACGCCGTAAGAGATCGACACCAAGCGATCAGCGGCCCAGCCTGGAGACGGATTTACGGAAGCAGTCAGGGTCAGCAGCAGACGATTTTGCTACGGACTACTGACTACGGACTACGAACTTTCTTTTGAGGTATTCATCATGTTAGTTCGCTTGAAACAAGACTTCATCGGCAGCTCGGCCGGCAAGGTCCTGGACGTGTCCGAGGCGGACGCCAGGACGTTGCTGGAGCGCGGCATCGCCGATGCGGCAGGGGATGAGGCCCTGTCGCCGGTGATCACCAAGGCCATGGAAGCGGCCATGACCAAGGTGTCCGACTCCGTCGGGCAGATCATCGACACCACGCTCAAGCGCTTCCAGGAAGCGCAGGAGCAGGCCCGCCGCAACTCCGTGCCGGCGATCTTCGGCACGCAGGGCGACGGCGACGCGAAACGCAACTTCGGCGACTGGCTCCGCCATGCCATCACCGCCACGACCGGCAAGCCGCACGACGCCATGCAGGCCGCCGACTATCTGGAGAAGACCTACAAGCAGTCTTCCTTCCAGACCAAGGCGGCGCTCGGCGAGTCGTCCGGCGTGACCGGCGGCTACACGGTGCCGACGCAGTTTGCCGAGCAGATTCAGCTTCTCATGGCGGAAGATACCTTCGTCCGGCCACGCGCCTTCGTGCAGCCGATGACGTCGGCGGTCATGCAGATCCCTTACCTCGACGTGACCACGGCCCAGGCGGCCGGCGTGTCGGCGTTCTTCGGCGGCATGCAAGCGTCGTGGACTGCCGAGGCGCAGACGCGCAGCGAATACGAGCCGCAGTTCAAGCAACTCGAACTGCGGCCGTGGGAGCTGTCCGCATACTCGGTGTCGAGCAATGTCCTCTTGCAGGACTCCGCCATCGGCCTGGAGAAGTTCCTCTACAGCCTGTTCGCCAAGGTGATCGGCTGGACGGAGGAATACGCCTTCCTGCAAGGCAAGGGCGTGGGCCAGCCGCAGGGCATGCTCACCTGCAATGCCCTGATCGCGGTGGCGCGCGCCAGCGCCGGCAAGATCAGCTACGCTGACGTGGCCAGTTGCATCAGCCGCCTGCTGCCGGCCTCGCTCAACCGCGCTATCTGGGTCGTGCACCCGTATGGGCTGATCGATCTGGTGCAGTTGAAGGACGCGGCCGGCCGTGTCGTCTGGGTGGACGCCATGGGCGGGGCGCAGAAGAACATCCCCGGCTATCTGTTTGGCCGGCCGGTGTTCATCAGCGAAAAGGTGCCGACCTACGGCACCAAGGGCGACCTGTCGCTGCTCGATCCCGGCCTGTACGTGATCGGCGACCGCATGCAGCTCGAGGTTGCCGCCAGCGAGCACGTCAACTTCCTCAAGAACCAGATGACCTGGCGCGTGGTCGAACGCGTCGACGGCCAGCCGTGGGTTGAGAAGGCCATCACGCTGGCGGACGGCGTCTCGACTGTCAGCCCGTTTGTCACGATTGCAACGTGATTCGAGAAAAGCTCTCGCAGAGTTCGCAGAGAGCGCAGAGGCAGAGCAATTATTCTTTTCTCTGCGTTCTCTGGGTGCTCTGCGAGAGCCCCTAGAACCCTTAACCTCAGGAGAGAACATGTATACCGAGCAGTTAACCCAGGAAATCGGCATTGCCGCCGCGGTCAATCCGCAGACCATCAACAACACTAACAAGACGACCGGCAGCGTGGACCTGTCGCAGTTCAAGCGGGCGTTCTTTGTTGTCGAGTTTGGCGCCATGACGGCGGGCTGCAGCATCGCCTTGCAGTTGGTCGAGGACACGGCGGCCAACCTTGGCACCGCTACCAACCTGGCCGGCACCAATGCCAACCAGACCGGCATCACCAACGCCAGTGCCAACAAGCAGATCACCTTCGAAGTCCGCGCCGACCAGATCACCAAACGCTACGTCGGCCTGAAGGTGACCGAGTCGGGCGTCCAGAACGTGACCGTGTCCGTCGTCGCGATCGGCATGGATTCGATCCACAAGCCCGGCAGCTCGCAGAACGATGCGAGCGTGGCGACGCAAAATGTCGTGTCGTAAAGGACAGTCAGTAGCCAGTAGCCAGTAGTCAGTAGTCAGTAGTTCCGTGGTGTTCAGTCTTTGGCTACTGACTACTGGCTACTGACCCCCCACGTGAACGGCCAAGCAAATGGAACAGTTACCTGCCACCGACCTGCGAACGAATGTCCTGACCCTCGCCGTGCCCAATGAGAGGCTGGCCGGCGTCGGCTCTCTGATGCGCGCGCTGCTGCCGGCCGAGGAATATGATCCGGACTTCCAGGGCCAGGACCTGCAGACCACTTACCTGGACACGCCAACGCTGGCCCTGCGGAAGGCGCGGCTTCGGAAAGACAAATACTGCACGGCAAGGATTCGTTGCTACGCGCCGGGCCGGCAGCCCGGCCGGAGTTATCCCGAAGGCAGCTATGCGCTGTCCATCAAGACCGAGGCGGGCAAGTGGCGGACGGCGCTGCCGAGCGCGGTCGCCGAGGACGCGCTCAGCAAGCCCAACGCCATCCACGTGCTCCGCGCCTATGTGCCCGGCGATCTGCTGGCGCGGCTGTTCGATCTGTGCGGTGCGGAACCGCTGCTGCCGGCGGTTACCGTTTGCTTTACGCGCTACGCCGTGGAGTCGTCCACGGACCGGCTTACGCTGGACTGCGGCATCATTACCTCCAACGGCAAAATTTTCCCGACCAACGTGCTGGAAGTGAAGACCAACAGCAAACCTTACGAGCCGCCGGCCGAGGTCACGCGTTGGGGATTTTCGCCTATTAAAGTGTCCAAGTTTCTGTGGGCCACAACCTACGGAGTGCGTTGAGAAATGGATCCTGTTCGAGAATTGCCGATGCTGTTACCGCATCAACCACCGCCACCAGCTTTCCAGCCGATCCTTGGACCTCGTCAACAAGGAGGGAGCAGATTCATAGTTGTAACTGGAGGAAATCACCTGGCCGATTCTAAAATAGACTGCTACGCGTGCCCTCCCGCCGAGTCCGTCGCGCGGTCCGACATAGACTCGCGTTTCGTGTCCCGGATGGTTTGGATCGACGACAATCTGGTCCGCCGGTCCAAAAATCGCTTCCACTTCCTTCACCGACATTTTCTTCCGCCATTTAGGGGAGACATAGTGCACCAGCAAACTACCGTCGGGAAAAACGGTCTCTTTCACTTCTTCTGCCCAGAATCCCGGGTGAGGGTCCAGCTTCAGGTAGTTGGAATAGGTCACAAGCTCATTGCCCCGCGGAAATTCCTCTGGCAAGACCATCAACCCGGTCA
>DASZFN010000175.1:0-14993 GCA_035939715.1 Gemmataceae bacterium
TCGCGTCGAAATTCACGGCGTCAAGCAAAGCACCGTGAGGAAAGAACGGGATCCGCTCATCCCGGTACACCTCATTCCGGCCGCCATGGAAGCGGTGCCGACGGCATACAACGCCAAAAGTCAGTTGATCCGAGCTGTCGAGGCGGGGGCCAACACCCTGGACTTCGACCTGACAACGAATCGAAAAACAAAATAGCCTAGCGTCGAGAATTGTGGCGGCAAGGTTCCAACTTGCCGGCATGCCAACACGGCAAGTTGAAAACTTGCCGCCACACGTGCCTTCACCGCGGCGCTGGCTGGCGAGTGGGTTATGAGCGAACTCCTCCAGGTCGAGATCGGCTCCACGCTCTTGCCCGCGCGGCACGTGGACCAGGTTTGTGATGGTTTCGAGGCCGGCTGGAAGGCCTCGGGGCGCGCCGGCGTACGCCCACGGATCGAGGACTATCTTGCCGCCGTTGCGCAGCCGGAACAAGCAGCCCTGTGCCGGGAGCTGATCAAGCTCGACATCGAGTACCGCCGCCGCCTCGGCGAGGAAGCCGTCGTGGAAGACTACGCGCGCTTTCTGGCCCCGGAGCCCGCGGCGCCGGGGGGCGCCGATGAGATTCCCGTTCCCCTGCGCCTCGGCCGCTACCGCATCGCCGCGCGGCTGGGTACCGGCGGCTTTGGCGTGGTCTACCGCGGCTACGATGAAGAACTGCGCCGCGAGGTAGCTATCAAGGTCCGCCACCCAGACCGCACGGCGTCTGCTGACAGTACGTTTCTGTACTTGGCCGAGGCGCGCATGCTGGCCAGCCTCGATCATCCGGGAATCGTCCCGGTTTACGACTTCGGCCGCACGGAGGACGGCACTTGCTACTTCGTCTCGAAGCTGGTCACAGGCATCGACCTGGGGAAACGGCTGCGGCAGAGCCGCTTCGCGGCTGCCGCCGCCGCAGAGGTGATCACCCGCGTGGCCGAGGCCTTGCACCACGCCCATCAGCGCGGCCTGGTCCACCGCGACATCAAGCCGGCTAACATCCTGCTCGACACCGAGGGAAGTCCTTTCGTCGCCGACTTCGGCATGGCCCTGCGCGAAGAGGACTTCGGCCAGGGGCCCTCCTTTGCAGGCACCCCCGTGTACATGAGCCCCGAGCAGGCACGCGGCGAAGGACATCGCGTCGATGGCCGCACGGATATCTACAGCCTGGGCGCCATTTTCTACGAGCTGCTTACGGGACAGCGGCTGGTTCAGGCGGACAACCTGGACGGCGTGCTCGAACAAATCAAGACCTGGGAGCCCCGGCCGCCCCGCCAGCTTGATAGCGCCATCCCCAAGGAGCTGGACCGCATTTGCCTCAAGACCTTGAGTAAGCGCGCCTCCGATCGGTACAGCACGGCGCTCGACCTGGCCGAGGACCTCCGGCACTGGCTAGCCGGACAACGGGACCCTGCGCAAGTCCCCACTCCGCCTCTCTCGCTCCTTCCCCCTGCCGCGGCTCAGAAAGGCAGAGAGGGTGGGACGACGGCGAGCTTTCCCGTTCCGCGCCGGGGCGAGGCGGCTGACTCCGACGCCGCGCCGGCCAAGGTTGTCCCCAAGGGGCTGCGCGCCTTCGACGTGGAGGATGCCGACTTCTTTCTGCAACTGCTGCCCGGTCCGCGCGATCGCGACGGTTTGCCCGACAACATCCGCTTCTGGAAGACACGCCTGGAGGAGACGGATCCCGACCGAGCCTTCAGTGTCGGTCTGCTGTACGGGCCGAGCGGCTGCGGCAAATCGTCGTTCGTCAAAGCCGGGCTGCTGCCGCGGCTGGCCGCGCACGTGCTGCCCATCTACGTGGAGGCCGCGCCCCGCGACACCGAAGCGCGACTGCTCGCGGTCCTGCGGAAACGCTGTCCGCAGCTGCCGCCGACCCTGCCCTTGCCCGAGGCCCTGGCGCGCTTGCGGCGCGAGCGGGCGCTGGCCCCGGCCAAGAAGGTCGTTCTCGTGCTCGATCAGTTCGAGCAGTATCTCCATGCCGCAGACCAGGACCGCAACGGTCTGCTGGTGCCGGCGCTGCGGCAGTGCGACGGCCAGCACGTCCAGTGCGTGCTTATGGTGCGCGACGATTTCTGGATGGCGGCGACGCGCTTCATGCGCGAACTGGAAGTCCGGCTGGTGGAGAATCAGAACTCCCTGGCCGTGGACCTCTTTGATCCCCGGCATGCCCGCAAGGTGCTGACTGAGTTCGGCCGATCGTTCGGCGCCTTGCCCGACAATCCGGGCGAGCTGTCCCGCGAGCAGGTGCGCTTTCTCGACCAGGCCGTCGCCGGTCTGGCCCGGGATGGCAAGGTGATTCCCGTCCAGCTCGCGCTGTTCGCCGAGATGATCAAGGCCAGACCCTGGACCCCAGCCGTCTTCAAGCAACTGGGCGGCATGGAGGGCATCGGCGTTACCTTCCTTGAGGAAACCTTCAGCGCGCGGACCGCCCCGCCCGAGCACCGCTTCCATCAGAAGGCGGCCCGTGCGGTCCTCGCCGCCTTGCTGCCGCAGGAAGGAACCGATCTCAAGGCACACATGACGGCGCACCGCATCTTGCTCGAGGCGTCCGGCTACGCGGCACGGCCTCGGGAGTTCGAGGAGCTGCTGCGCATTCTCGACACCGAGCTGCGACTGGTCACTCCCACCGACCCCGAAGGCGTGGGCGAGTGGCAAGCCAGCGGTGCGGCCACACCAAACAATGGTGCTCCGGCAGAGCCCACGCAGGGTCCGGCTGGCCGCGGCACGAACGCATCCGGGCTCGCCGGTTACTATCAACTTACCCACGACCACATGGTGCCGGCGCTACGGCAGTGGCTGACCCGCAAACAACGCGAAACGCGGCGCGGGCGCATGCAACTCCGCCTGGCGGAGCGGGCTGCCCTATGGAGCGCCAGACCGGAGAACCGGCATCTTCCCGGCTGGTGGGAGTCGCTCAACATCCTCCTGTTCACCCGGAAGAGGGAATGGACGGCAAGCCAAAGGCGGATGCTGCGCGCCGCGTCGCGGCTTCACCTGACCCAGCTTGGCGTCTTGGTCATCCTCCTGGCCATCCTCCTGGCAATCGCTGGAGCAGCCGTTTGGCAATGGAGTGCCGCTCAGCGAGCAGGCCATCTGGTCCAGGCCGTGGTGTCCGCCGATGTTAGCAGCCTGCCACAAATCGTTAAGGACCTTTCTCCTTATCGACGGTGGGCGGATCCGCTCTTAAAGAAGAGACTCGAGCAACTCCAGGCGGACCGCAAGATCCGCTTGGACCCTACCAGACAGGAATTGAACGTCCGCCTGGCGCTGCTGCCCGTGGATCCCGAACAGGTGGCCCACCTTCGCCGCTGGTTGCTGAAAGCCAATCCGGACGATCTCCAGAGCATCTGTGAGGGGTTAACAGAGAAGCACAGTCAGGAGCTTGTCGACTGGCTGTGGAGCTTGCTCAAGACCGAAGCCGACTCCAAGCGCCGTTTGCGAGCCGCCCTTGCTCTGGCTTATTACGACCCGGCCAATGAGGCCTGGGAGCTCGGCCTGAGCGACGAGGTCGCGAACCAACTCATTGCCGAACAAGCGCCACAGATTGAGACCGGTGCCAACCGCGGCGGAGCCTTTCCGTGGCTGCCCTTGTTGAATGGAATCCGTTTTGACCTTCGGACTTCCCTCGCCAAGATATTCCGCGATCCCAGCAGACGCGAATTAGACCGGGACCTGGCCACGCACATGTTCATTTTGGTGGGGGCCGCCGACATAAAGGCAGAACTCCTCCGGGACTACGTCCTGGAAGCCGAGGGCCGGCAATCCCTCCTGGAGTACTTTCTGGCAGATCGCCGATCGGCCGAGCCGCTGCTGAACCAGGAGCTGGATACCGTGACCCGGCCGAACGCGTCGGAACAAGAGAAAGATTCGCGGGCGAAGCGCCGGACCCATGCTGCGACGGCCTTGCTGCAACTGGCCCAGAAATGGGAAGGTGAGACCGAGAACCCGGTTCTTGTTCAGCGCATTTGGCCCCTCCTGCGGCATAGCGCAGAACCCCGCTTGCGCACCTATCTCATTCACCGTCTCGGCCCGGTCAATCCGGACATGCTCATCCGCCGCTATGGCGAGGAGACGGACGTTTCCGCCCGGCAGGCCCTGTTGTTGAGTCTCGGCGAGTTTCCGGAGAAAACACTGCCGGCCGAAAAGCGCGACGCCTTCGCGCCCAGCCTGCTACAGACCTATGCCGACGAGGCCGATCCGGGCCTTCATTCGGCCGTTGCCTGGCTTCTGCGCCGCTGGGGGAAGGAAAAGAGCCTCGGCCAGGCCGACCACAAGCTGACCGGTCTGCCGGCCGGGCCGCGCGGCTGGTATGTCACGAAACGGCACGAACACACCTTGGCCGTGCTTGGCGAGCCCGGCGAGTTTGCCATGGGCTCGCCCGTCCAGGAGACAGACCGGCGTCCGGATGAAAAGTTACACGCCGCGCGCATCGGCCGGCTCTTTGCCCTGGCGACCCGGGAGGTGACGGTCAGGCAATTCCGGGAATTCCTGCAGGCCCATCCCGGTATCGGCCACGATGCGATTATCACCCAGAAGTACAGCCCTGAGCCGGACGGGCCGATGCTTCCGTTGACCTGGTACCAGGCCGCCCAGTATTGCCGTTGGCTGAGCGAGCAAGAGGGGATAGCAGAGAAGGAGATGTGTTATCCTCCCGTGGAGCAAATCAAAGATGGCATGACGCTGCCGGCTGCTTACCTGGTTCGGACGGGGTATCGTCTGCCCACCGAAGCCGAGTGGGAGTACGCGTGCCGTGCCGGCACCGGGACGAGCCGGTTCTATGGTGTGGCGGAGACGATGCTTGGCCAGTATGCCTGGTACGCCGGCAATTCCGAAGACCGGGCTCAGCCGGTGGCCCGACTGAAGCCAAACGATTTCGGACTGTTCGACATGTATGGCAACGCCTGGGAGTGGTGCCAGGATGCCTATTTGACGGATTCGCCCGGCCCGAATATGCCGGGACGCGTGGAGCAGCAAATTACGATTACCGACGCCCAGAGCCGCGTGCTCCGGGGCGGTTGCTTTGCCTCTCCAGCGACCGTGGCACGCTCTGCTTACCGGTTCGGCCTCCAGCCGAAGGCTCCTTTTTCTTTTGCCGGCCTTCGTGTGGCGCGGACCATGCCGCGGCGGCCGTGAGCGTTGAGCGGCCTGCAGCCAGCTTTCAGAGATCCCTATGAGAAAGCGCCGACTGGTATGGTCTGGTGTCGCGGTGCTTATCAGTCTCCTCCTTATTGGCATCGCTTTTAATTGGCGCGTTGGCCGTCCGAGATTGCTGAGTAACGTAAGCGTCAACGATTCGACTCCCTTCGGCCAAGCGGCCCATTCATTACCGGAGCGCGCTCCGGAGGATATCCCGGCTCTGCACACCGCCCTGCACGATCAGGATCCGCACGTCCGTGGCGAGGCGGCGGCCGGCCTGGTCGAAGTTGGCGCGCCGGCTGTGCCCGCACTCAGTAGCAGCTTGGCCAATCCGGACGTGCGCATTCGCCGGGCGGCGGCCCATGCTTTATGGCAAATGGGTCTGGAGGGAAAGGCGGCCGCCTCGGCCCTGAGCACCGGCCTTAAGGACGCGGATGCCGAGGTGCGCCGCTGGTCCGCCGCTGCCCTGGGCGCCATCGGCGTACGAACCGAGGAGGCTGCCCGCACCCTCGGCGAGGCCGTGCGCGACAAGAACCCGGACGTGCGCCGCAATGCTGCTGAAGCCCTGCTCAAGATGGGCCCGGCGGCCGAGGCTGCTCTTCCCGCCCTGAGCGAGACGCTGGAGCGGGAAGACCTGCACGTACGCCGGCGGCTTGTCCACTTCCTGAGCCGATACGACGGGCCGGCGGCGTCCCTGTTGGGGAAGGCGCTTGCCGATGAGGATTCAGGCATTCGCATGACGGCGGCCGAAGCTCTGGCCAGGCTAGGCCCGGACGCCAAAGAAGCCGTGTCGGCATTGCGTAAGGCGCTTGCGGACCCGAATGCGTACATTCGCGAGCGCGCCGCTCACACGCTCAAACGCATCGGCCCTGGCGCCAGATCCGCCGTGCCTGACCTGCTCGGTGCGCTGCGGGACTCGCATGTCGAGGTTCGTGTCCAGGCGGGGCTAGCCCTCTGGAAAATCGACCGGCGCAGCAAGGAGGTAGTTCCCGTCGTGGCCGCCGCGCTCGCGGATCCGGACGCGGACATTCGCCGCTTTGCCGTCAAGGCCCTGGGCGCGATCGGCCCGCCTGCCGCTGCCGCGGCACCTGCATTACTAGCGCTGCTGGCCGACAAGGAGAGCGATGTGCAAAGGTCGGCACAGGCAGCCCTGACGAAGATACAAGCGGCCTCTGGCCGTCCTGACGAGGCGCCAGACTAATTTGCATGCGCCACCATTGGTTGCCGATTCTTGTGCTCGTCCCTGTGCTGGCCGCGGTTGGACTCGCAGTCCGCGCGTGGCTCGCAGGAGCATTCGTTGACCACGGCGGGTCGGCCGCAAGTGACCGGCCACCTGTGCCGATTCCCACGGTCCGCTTCACCGACATGACGCAAGCTGCCGGCATCCGCTTCCGGCATACCAATGGGGCGTTCGGCAAGAAGCTCCTCCCCGAGACCATGGGGTCGGGGGTCGCCTTCCTCGACTACGACCAGGATGGTCGCCAGGACATTCTGTTCGTGAATTCTTGCTTCTGGCCGGGTCATGAGGACAGGCAGCAGCCGGTGCCGACCCTGGCCCTGTACCGCAACAAGGGCGACGGCACATTCGAGGATGTTACGGCATCGGCCGGACTGGCGGTCACGCTGTACGGCATGGGTGTGACCGTCGGCGATTACGACAACGACGGTTGGCCCGACCTGTTCATCACCGCCGTTGGCGGCAACCGTCTCTTTCACAACGAGAGCAACTTCCACGGCGGCCGCCGCTTCGTGGACGTTACCGCCGCCGCCGGCGTGGGCGGACCCGGAGGTTGGCCGGCGCTGACCGCGCGCGACTTCCTCCTGCAGGAGGCGCCGCTGAACTTCTCGAGCTCCGCGGCGTTTCTGGATTACGACGGCGACGGCCGGCTCGATCTCTTCGTCTGCAACTACGTCCGCTGGTCGCCCGCCTTTGACCTGAGCCACGACTACCAGGCGGCCGGCGTACGCACTTACGGACAGCCGCGCGGCTTCGAGGGGACCCACTGCGTTCTCTATCGCAACCTCGGCAGCGGTCGCTTCGAAGACGTTTCGGGCCGCGCCGGCATCCGCGTTGCCGAGCCGGCCATCGGCCCGGTGGGGAAGGCGCTCGGAGTCATTGCCTGCGACCTGGATGACGATGGCTGGCCCGATATCATCGTGGCCAACGACGGAGCGCGCAATTTCCTCTTCCACAACGAGAGCGACGGTCAGGGAGGCAGGCAGTTCGCGGAAATCGGTATCGCGAAAGGGGTCGCCTACGCGGACGGCGGCACCCGCGCCGGTATGGGCATCGACTGGGGGGAGTATCGTCCCGGCCACGGCGCCGTCGTGATCGGCAACTTCGCCGACGAGCCGGACACGTTCCTGCACCTCGACGACGCCTATGAGCTGTGGTTTTCCGACGTCGCCGCCGTTGAAGGGATCGCCGCCCCGAGCCGGGCCGCGCTGAAGTTCGGCTTATTCTTTTTTGACTACGACCTGGACGGCCGGCAGGACCTCTTGACGTGCAACGGCCATCTGGCGCCGGAGATCAGCAAGGTGCAGGCCAACCAAACGTATGCACAACCGGTGCAGCTATTCTGGAATACCGGAGCCAGGCCGGCCTTTGTACCCGTCCAGGCCGCGCAGGCGGGAGGAGACCTGTTCCGGCCGCTCGTCGGTCGCGGCTGTGCTTACGCGGACATCAACGGCGACGGCTATCTGGACGTTGTACTCATGGAGAACGGCGGTCCCGCCCGGCTGCTGCGCAATGAAGGGGGCACGGCCAACAACTGGGTCCGCCTGGCCCTGGAAGGAGACGGCGAGAATTCCAACCGCAGCGCCATCGGCGCCCAGGTCACCGTGGAGGCAGGCGGCCTCGTGCAGCGCCGCGAAGTCCTCAGCGGCCGCGGTTACCTGAGCCAGTGCGAGTTGCCCCTCACCTTCGGACTGGGCAAGGCGGCGAAGATCGACCGCGTCACCGTCCGCTGGCCGGGCCGAAACGCCGGAAGGCAAGTGCTAACCGGACTGCAAGTCAATCGAGTCCATGTGATTCGGCAGGCCGGGGAATGACCAGACATTGAAGATTGCAGATTTTAGATTGCAAGAACTGGAGCTTCGCATCTGCAATCGCAAATCACGCTTCTCGCTCATTGGCCCAGACCCGGCGGATTAATTGGAGCTTGCGCTCGACGGTCACCGGGACGCAGCCCAGCTTGTCCGCGATTTCCGCGTTCGTGTAACCTTCCATTTTCCAGACCGCCACGGAGCGCAACGTTGCATCCCCCAGCAGTTCGAGGAGCCGCCGGCACTCATCCGCTACCTGGGCGGCCATCTCGGGAGTCGGTTCGCGGGACGCGAATTCATTGATGCCGGCTTCTGCCAGAGAATCCTCTCCATCCGCCGGACCGGATTCCCTGCGCATCTCGCCTCCGCCCCGCTTCTGGCGACGTTCATGCTGCACCAGGTTCCAGGCCTTCCGCTCCGTGATCACCACCAGCAAGCGCCACAAGTTGTCGCGATCATCCAACCGCGGAAACCGGCCCTGCTCGGCTCCCCGGAAGAAACTCTCGAAGGCGCTCAGGACCACGTCCTCCTCATCCGCCGCGCGGCGCTGCGCCCCCTGGAGCTTGCAGCGCGCCAGGCCGACGAGTCGTTGGAAGTAACGGTTCCACAGCTCCTGGGCAGCGGCCCGGTCCCCAGCCTGGAGCTGGTGAATCCACTGCGTAACAGAGCCTTCGAACGGCGCCGCCATCGCCCTTCCTCCAACGCAAGTCCACGTGGTCGCAGGCCGTATTCTAAAGCCTCCCCTCTTGGGTTGCAAAAGAATGATGGCTGCACCGACGATTTATTGATTACCAGAGTAGCTAGGCTCTGCAGATCGCGTTCACCGCGGTTGTCGCAGGGCGGCCCGGTTCGCTCCCACAGCCGTGCTCGCTGGCCGGGTCATTTCGACTTCTACGCCGCTGATGAAACTCTGTTGCCCTGCGGGGCTCCCGATCAAGGCCGGCGAAGGTGCGCCCGTCGGCGCGCAGCGCACCGGCCAGGCATCGCCCGAGCGCTCGGTCTGCGCGCCTGGGGAAATTACTTTGCCACGTTACCGCAGACCTCTTTTGTAAAGGAGCTTCTCATGTTCACGCAGCTTTGGCACCGTGCCGGCGCCCGCGGCCAGCGCGCTCCCCGAAATCGCATGCGCGCGAACCGGACCCTCCGATTGGGCGTCGAGGCCCTCGAGGAGCGCTGCCTGATGTCGGCAGACGTCGTCATCGAATGGAACCAACTCTTCCTGAACACCGCCAGGGCCAACCGCGTCTCGCCCGTACTCATCACGCGCGACGCGGCCATCGTTTCCGCTGCGGTCTACGATGCTGTCAATGACATCGACCGGTCGTACACGCCCTATTTCGCCGATGTCAAGGCATCGCAAGGCGCCTCGCTGGAGGCGGCGTCGGCCCAGGCGGCGCATGACACCCTGAGCGCGCTCTTTCCGGCGCAACAGGCCACGTTTGACGCGACCCTGGCCGCAGACCTGGCGAACATCCCGCCCGGCCGCGCCCGGCAGGGCGTCGCCGTGGGCCAGGCCGTCGCTCAGGCGATCCTGACCTGGCGAAGCACCGACGGCTCGAATGCGCACGTCAATTACACGCCGGGGACCGCCCCAGGCGACTGGCAGCCGACGCCGCCGGCTTTCTTACCGGCAGCGCTGCCGCAGTGGGGCAACGTCACGCCGTTCGGTATCCCCAGCGGCTCCGCCTTTCGAGCCGCTCCACCGCCGGCCTTGACGAGCGCTGACTACACGACTGCCTTTAACGAAGTCAAAACCATCGGTGACATCAACAGCACCACGCGCACCGCGGATCAGTCGCAGATCGCACAGTTCTGGTACGGCCAGGCCGGGACATACACTGCCTCCGGCTACTGGAACCAGATTGCCGAGGAGGTGGCCGTGCAGCAGGGGAACTCGTTGGTTCAGAACGCTCGCCTGTTCGCCCTGCTCAACTTGACCGAGGCAGACGCGGCCATCGCCGTCTGGGACACCAAGTACACGTATAACTTTTGGCGGCCGGTGACGGCCATCCGCGCCGCCGACACGGACGGCAATCCCGACACCACCGCCGATCCCAGCTGGACGCCGTTCCTGGTGACGCCGAACCATCCCTCCTATTGCTCGGGACACAGCGGCGTCAGCTCCGGAGCCGCGACGGTCCTGGCAGCCTTCTTCGGCACCGACGCCATCAGCTTCTCACTCAGCTCCGACAGCTTGCCGGGGACGACGCGCTCGTACACCAGTTTCTCCGCAGCGGCGCAGGAAGCCAGCGATAGCCGCGTCTATGCCGGCATTCACTGGCGCTTCGACGTTGTGGCGGGGGCGCGTATGGGGAACCAGGTCGGCACTTACATCACCACCCACTTCCTGCTGCCGGTCTCCGGCTCCGACGATGGCGGAAGCGACTCCGCTTTTCGCGCCGGCCCATCTCATTCCGGCAGAAGCATGGTTGTCAGCCCGCCGCTGGCAGCGCTTTTCCGGACAGCCGTCCAGCCGGGCATGATGGGCGGAACGGCAAGTTCTACCGGTCTGGGTGTCCAGGCGCCGCTGCCTGCTTCTATTAAAGATGTCAGTCCCTTGCAGCTTGTCCCGTCTTCTGCCTGGACTTTATCCGGCAAATTGGCCGGTCCTCCTCTGCATCATGTCCTGGCGCACATCGACCTCGGCAGATTGCCCGCTGCGCTGGTCGATGAGCTGGCCCTCGCTCGGCTAGGATAAAGCCGCTTGCGGCCTCTGGGGGCTGCTTGGTGATGGCCCGCCATCTTCAACACAGTGGCGGGCCATCAACCGGCTGGCGACAGAAGAGAGGGTCGGACGATGGACGCCCGGCGTGGGCGGACAGTGGAAGCAGATTTGGTAATGGAGCTGGGTTTTTGCCTCGAGCAGCCTTCGCGCTGTTTGATAATCGTCTTCGGCTTTTCGCACCCACGGCCTTGTCGCCTTTTTCATAGAGGACTTTTCCCTGGCTCACAATTTCGCGCAGGAACCAATCGCCTTCTTGCAGTCCCCACGCCACATACTGGGGAGTGCGCACGATGAGATCCATGGGAAAAGGCGCCTGGACTGCCTGACGAATGCGAATGGCCTGATCGGTGACGTTCCTGGCGGCCATGACCACGAGAATATCCACGTCACTGTCGGCATGAGGCCGGCCATACGCATGGGAGCCAAACAAAATGATCTGGTTCGGTTGGAACTGCTCCGCCACCCGGCGCGCAAAGCGGCGGATGACGGACATGGGAATCTTGGCGCCTCGATACCAGCGGCGATCCGCAGACGGGCGGTTCGTTTGTCCCTTCGCGATCATATGCTAATTGTAATCGCTCCCCGGCGGTAACCGCAAGAACCTCGCGATGTCGCCTTCTGTGTTAGCCGCCAGCTGGCAGCTTCCCTTCCAACATATCAAGGCTTTTCAGTCTTTCCTTTCTATAAGGCCAGTCTACGGCCTTAATGGCTTGCTGCCGTTGGCGCTCGATGCCCGCTCGGGCAAGTGCGGCCACTGCGGGCCGGCAATCGGCCCGGAGCTTGAACTCAGCAAACGCCAAGGCAACGGCCGCTTCGTCCATTACCGTACGGTCGAGGTCATTCGAAGGTTCTGCAGGAAAACCCCATTGACGAATCAGTTGCTGGTAGAACCTGATTGGATCACCGCCGGGATTACGCCGGAGCCACTTTCCGTAATCCGCCAGAAGATCGGCGCCGGTGTCGTTCCCGTGGGGGGCAAAGTCATTGCAACACTCCCAGTAAAAGGGATCATCCAGAATCTTGCGAGCGTCCGCGTGAAAGTCGCGCCAGCCTGGCCCCTCAAGGAAGCCTGGTAAGCACCAGGACGTCGTCGCCATCCGCGTCAAACAGGCACTGGTCCTTCGTCGTGAAGACCACTTTGATCCGCGGGGCGGGAATGCCGGCGCCGGTGAACCTGGAGTCGGGCAACTCGACGGTCAGCGCGTTGCGTCCCACCTCGACCACACTCCACTTGCCGCCTGCGGTGTGCTTTCCGGCAAGCTGCGGCACCAGCTTGGTTTGCAAGCCACCCTTTACCTCCGCCGACATCTCGAAAGTGTGATCCGCCTTGAATTCGTAGCGAAAAGCTATGGTTTCGCCCGTCGGCCCGCGCGCATCTCGTGTTGCATTGCCTTGGTCTGCGTTGTCTTTCGTTACGGCCCGCCATCGACCGATCAATGTCTCGGCACTGATCGGGTCCAGCGGCTTTCGAGCGCACCCAGGACAAAACGCCACGGTCCAGACGAGGATAGCGCGACTCATAAACCGCCACACGGTAGAAACCCTCCGCCGGAAAGTCAGTCTCTTATGGTGACAGCTGTTGCCGGCGCTGTCCACGGCGATGATTTTCGGCAATAACCAAGTGACTGAGCCCTGTTGCCAAGATGGCACCCGGCCACCTTGATGCTGTCGCTGCATAAAGAGCACTTAGCGTCATCCCCCCTTATCCGGAAGGCTTTACCCCCTGGTAGATTCCAAATGAGCATCTTCGAAGGAAGAAATACGGTTTTCACGTTGTTAGTCGTTATCAACCAAGCACAAGCATCGCTCGCCGAAGATGGTCATCCGAACTTTTTCAAATGAGCATCTTCGGTGCACAGGTGGGCCGATGGGCAACTTCACCAGGTTACTTGTTCACAAAACTCATCGCTCGATCCATCAAGAGACAATCCTCATCCGTCCCGGTTAATCAAGTCAATCAGCATGCGCAGCTTTCCGAGGCTGCGGCGGTCGAAGCGGAAGCGCAAACGGGGCAGATCCAGAAGATGGGTGTCGTTGGCTTCCTCCGGCAAGGCGCCGGTCTGCTCAAAGGTCCCGGAAACGACCATGTCATGGAAGTCCTGGCGGATGCGTTCGAGCAAGGATGGATCCAGCGCGTGCTGCAGGCGCAGCACCAGATCGCGCTTCACATAGCGCATGCTGTGATAGACGCGGTAGAAGCCGGTAATCTCGGCTACCGCTTCCTCCACGGAATTGGTCAGCTTGTAAAGGGCCAAGTCCGTGGGCGAAATCATCTGCCGCGCCACCAGCACTTCCTTGATGTACTGATGCCAGCGCGTCCAGTAATCGCCGCCCGGCTCATCGACCAGCACGATGGGAAAGATATGGCTCTTGCCAGTCTGGATGAGGGTCAGCACTTCGAAGCCCTCGTCCTGGGTGCCGAAGCCGCCGGGGAAGAGGGCCACGGCGTCGGACTCCTTCACGAACATGAGTTTGCGCGTGAAGAAGTACTTCAGGTGCATCAACTTGTTGTCGTCGCGGATGACGGCGTTGGCCTCTTGCTCGAACGGCAGCATGATGTTGACGCCGAAGCTGTTCTCGCGTCCGGCGCCGACGTGGCCGGCTTCCATGATGCCGCTGGCCGCCCCGGTGATGACCATGAAGCCGGCCTCGGCGATGCGGCGGCCGAAGTCCACGGCCTGCTGATAGGCCGGGTGATCGGGCTTCATGCGCGCGGAACCGAAGACCGTGACCTTCTTGTGCTGGCGGTACGGCGCGAAAACCTTGAAGGCGTAACGCAGCTCCTTGAGCGCCGTGGTGAGCAACTTCAGATCGCCGCGATTGCAGTGATCGCGGATCAGCTTGTCGGCGGTTTCCTTGATCTGCTGGACGAGCTGCTCGTCGCTAAGCGGTTGCCGGGCTTCTTCGTGCTGGATTTCGTCGTCGTTGAGCTGTTGGAAGGCATCGTTGCCTCCCCGGCCATTCTGGCGTTTCATCCTTCATCCTTCTCTTTTCCGGGCCGTCCTGTCATCTGCGTGGTTCAGGTGGCTGTCAGGATTGGACACGGGATTGGTCAATCCGATTCGCCCAGCGCGCTCAGGGCCTCGCTGCGTGTATCGTACAGGGCCCATAACGTATCGAGCGCCGTCAGGTGCAGCAACTCGCGGATGCGCTCCGAGGCGCCGGCCAGCACCACCTCGCTGCCGTGCTTCTTGACGAGCATGTGGCATTTCAGCAGGAAGGAAATGAACACCGAGCCGAAGAACTTCACCTGGCTCAGGTCGATCACCAGGCCGGCGGGCGGCTCCTTCTTCAGCGGCGCCAGCACGATCTCGGCGGCCTGCTGGATCAAATTTTCCGGCATGCTTTCGACTTCCGATGCCGGGATGATCACCGCGATGTCGCCATGCCGTTCGACGTGAAACGATTCGCTTGGCTGTGCTTCTGCCCTCATGGTCACCCAATCTATTTAACAACGGGGAAAGGTAACCTGATCCTCCGGGAGTTCACAATTCTACCAGGAAGTGGATTTGAATCCAGTCTGAAGGCGTTCTCTATAATGATAGCTTGCGGGCGCCGATTGCGCGCGAGGCGGCGCCCGGCGATCAAGGATAAAGCCGCCTGTCCATGTCTTCTCCTGCTCTACCTACATCCGTGGCCATACCCGAGGTCCGGCTCAAGATCGCCCGGAGATCTTCCCATCCGTGGATTTTTCAGAAGATGGTGGAAAAGCCGGCCACGCGCATTCCAGGCGGCAGCGTCGTGGATATTGTCGATCGGGACAACCAGTGGGTCGGCCGCGGTTTCTACAATGGGCATTCGCGCATTGCCTTGCGGGTCTTGACGGCCGATGCTTCAGAAGCCATTGACGAGGCTTTCTTTGCCCGCCGCCTGGGCCAGGCAATCGCCTTGCGCCGCGATTGGCTGGGGTTGGACGCTGTAGCCGACGCCTATCGCCTGGTGCATTCGGAAGGCGACAGCTTGAGCGGCCTGATCGTGGACCGTTTTGCTTCCACGCTGGTGCTGGAGTTCTTCGCGGCCGGGATGTACCGCTTCCGCCCGGTGATCCAGGAGGTCCTCAGCCGGCACTTT
>DASZFN010000176.1:0-5853 GCA_035939715.1 Gemmataceae bacterium
GCAAGGGGCTGCCGCCCTTGAAATCCCGTCCTAAGAACCGGAAAATGCGCCGTTTTTGCCGGAAGAGGCGTTTGGCTGATGAGAGAATTCTCATTAATCCGTCCGCCAATTGCCTTGGCGGTCTATGGCGGTCTTGGAGAATTTCCGAAAAAATCCGGCTGAGCCGGCAGGTTGCTCTTGAACGAAGCAGCACCGGTTGATCCTCGCGGGCTCCGAAGAAAAACGCGAACAGAATCTGAACTTTTAGGGTCCATGAAACCACTTTGCCAAGGGGTCACGGTGTCCGTCGAAAAATGCCCTTGAGCCTGTGAACAAGAAGGGGGGATACTGGGCCTAGCATGGACTCCAAAAGCATGCGCGACATGCCCAGGTTCTTGCCCAACGGACTTTCTTGCAAGATTGCCGTCACGGCATTGCGGCGCAGGCGCGGCAGATCGCCCATCTCGCGGGAGCGGTGCGCTTCTTCCCGGCAAATGTCGGCGGCCAACCTTCGGCTAACCTTGGCGGGCAGATGCAAGACCGAGGCGAGCTGCGTTAGCGCGCTCCTGGCCGCGTAGGGCCGGCGAAGATCCGGCCCGAGCTGCCGGGACCAGGCGTTGATCCAAGCAACGAACCACTCCGCCAATTTGCCGGCATCCAGGCGCCGGCAGGCGGGACTACGCGCAATGGCCACCAGCGCGCGGCGAAATGCAGGCGCATCTCCCGTCGTCAGGTATTCCCAGGTTATCCGCCCAATGTGCGGCTCCGCAGCCGGCTGTGCTCCCGCGGAAGATTCGGCGATCGCCTCGACCGCCGCGGCGGACGCCGCCGTGGCTTCGTCGCCGCGCAGGGATACTGCTTCCTGGAGAAACCGGTCCTGCGCCTCGACGACACGGCGGCACGCGGCCGGGTTGTGCAGCAGATCGTCCATCACGCCGGGAAGTCCGGCGACGTCGCGCACGACCGGCACGCCACAATCCAGCAGCGGATTGACCCAGGGATCGGGATCATAGATTGCCGTCGCGAGGTAGACCAACGGTTTCTTATGTGCCATCGCCTCGTTCGCGCCGGAAGTCATGCTGTTGACCAGCAGCACCAGGTCCACCGAGGGAAGAATGTCGGCCAGTTTATCGGCGCGATCCACGATACGAAAGCAGCCGTACTGGCGATTCAGCTCGGCATAGAAGCTGTCGTAATCGAAGCGGGGATGGGCCTTGATGAGGAATTCGAGGTCCGGCCGGGAGCGAGCGAGCTCGGCCAGTTGTTGCCACGTCTGCCGGTGAATGCGACCGTTGCAATAGGGAGCCCCGGTGCTGATGCCGATCACCGCGGTGACCGCGAGGATGCGCGGACGTGCCGGCGGAGTGTCTGTAAGCACAGCGCCGCGCTCCGCATGCAGCGTGCTGGCGTTCGGATCGCCGACGACAAGCACGCGCTCCGGCTGACTGCCGGACGCCAGGTACCGTTGCCGGTGGGCCGACCCAGTGGCAAGCACATAATCACTGGTGAAGACGTACGGATCGGATTCGGCGATCATGGTGCCGTGCTGCGCCT
Organism: Gemmataceae bacterium; assembly: GCA_035939715.1. Lineage (GTDB taxonomy): Bacteria > Planctomycetota > Planctomycetia > Gemmatales > Gemmataceae > DASZFN01. The sequence continues at coordinate 1,534 of DASZFN010000176.1, forward strand.
GCACGACGGGAACGCCGCGCGCCTGCGCCGCCTTGACCACGCAGCGGCGCAGGCCGTAGACGTCGCAACTGACCAGGCACAGCCGCGGCGCGAACAGATCCACCAGGCTGCCCGCCGCCTCGAAGATGCGGGCGCCGCGCAGCAAATTATCGAAGAAGAACCGATACTGAAAATCAAGATAAGGGTTCGCAAACAATGCCGGCTGCGGACCGGCATAGGCGCTCCGTTCCTTCTGAAACTTTTTCCAGGCCGCGGTTATGTCGCGCTCAAGAGCAGACAGGTCGAACGGCAGTTCCAGGAACGGGGTGAAGGAAAGCAGGTCGGCTGCGAGATCGGGCGGCGTTTGCTCGGAGAGGCCGACGCTCGCCATGCGGTAGCCGCGTTCCTTCAGGGCGGCGCGTAGCTTGCGCTGGCTGGTGAGGTCGGGCTCGCCGCACAGGGAGAGGACAGTGCCTCTTGGTCCTGGCTCGAAGAAGCATTCCAGTTTTGGCGTTCTCCCGGCGGCATGGCCGTTTTGCCTGGCGGCGCCCTGACGTTGCCAATAGACGCCATTGAGCGGCTCAATACGCCGCAGCGGAACCTTGTCGATCCCGGATCGATCCGCCAGCCAGGATAACACGGCCTCGGGCAGATCGCTATCGATGCCGGCCGCGCCGTATTGCGTGCGCTGCAGGTCGCCGAAGAAGGCAACCTGTCGGGCCGGATGTTTTTCCAGCAAGCGGCGAAAGGCGCGCTCCACGCTCAGGCAGATGGCAAACGTGGAGAACAGGTCGAACTTCATGAGTTCGGCCAGACAGATTCCCTGATGCTTGATCTGTCCAAGGTAGGGTTGATGCCAGTCCAGTTGCTCGAAAGCCAGGCGGCGAATCTCGGCCTGGTCTGCTGGAACGAGGAAATCCCATAACTCCAGGACAGGCCGGCTCAGCCGTTCCAGTCCGTGCGCGACTTGCAAATCCGTGGTCACGGGTACGAAGTCGCTGGCGACGGCGGGATAGCTTTGTTGCACCGCCAGCGACTGAGCTACAGTCTTTACAAAAACCAATGAAGTCATGATTCCTATGCCGGCCGCTCCCAGTTCACGACAAAATAAGGCGCCGGCTGAGCATTGAAACTTGTTTTGAAATCGCCGCGATTCGGGGAGTTGATGCCCACAAAGTCGATGGTCCGGACCTTACCGGCCTCCTTGTAGCGGCGGATGTCCTCCAGCATCAAATAGGTCGAGCCGCCCGTGTTGCGGTACTCCGGGTCATTGGCCGCCACCCAGTAATAGGCGCAGCGCTCATCGTGCAAGAAAAAGGTTGCACAGGTCGTCAGGCCGTTCGCGTCCTTGCACACAAACAGTTCGCCGAAGTGCCCGGCCAATGCCGCGGCGGCAATCGAACGTAGCAGGCCTGTCTCCGAGGCATCCTGTTGAATTCCTTGCCGCTGGAACGTTCGCTGATGGAGCTGAATCAGCAAGTCGAGATCCTGGGATGGCTCCACGGCAAATCCCAGGCGTTCGGCCTTGCGGTACTCCTGGCGGCGCGTAGTCCTTATGCTCGCCAGGTACGATTCGAAATCGCTTACATTCAGCAAATCCAGGAGGCCGGTGTAACGGAGATCAATCTGGAACCGGCCGCGTTCCGGCTCGTGGTAGTGAAACCAGGAGAAACCGCGCAGGTCCTCGAACCGATGATGCAAGCAGAAGGAAATGCGCGCGAATTCTTTTTCCAGTTCGCTGATAAGATACTCGATCGCCTCCAGACCGTGCTTGGTCCGGCTGTGCGACGGCAGGGCGGCGACCTCCTCTGCCCAGAGCGGTCCCTGGTACATCGTCAGCGGGTAGGGAGCCCGCAGCGGGGTCCCGTCACGGCTCAACCGAATGACGCCGAGCACCGGGCTCGACCCATCCTCTACGAAAAGTAGCTCGAACTCTTCACCCAGCGCTTGCAGGAACGGCGTCGAGCAAAATACGTTGCCCTGCGGGGAGGACGCGACGAATCGGTCCCAGGCAGGCCTGTCGGTGCAGCGCGTCAAACTGAAACTCATCGCCGCTCACCTGTAAGCAAAGACCGCGACGTCGCAGCGCTCGTAATGGTGATGCACGGTGACCTTGCGCGTCAGGCTGTCCAGGCAATACCGCAGTACTTCCAGCGGATCGTGATAGTTCATGTGCGGATCGCTGAAGTTGTTGTACGTGGACAGGAAATTAAACCCGAGTCCGACCGTACACAGGGCAAAGGCCCGCGCCAGCACATCCTTGAGGAAATCTGTGGGCGCGGCCAATGGCGGAGCGTTGAACGCGCCGGAGATCAGGACATACTCGAACGAATCATCGATGGGCTCGGTCAAAACATTGCGGCAGAGGAACCGGCCCGACGGATGTTGGTTCGCGGCATAGGCAATGACCTCGGGCACGATGTCAATGCCCGTGTAGTTCACGGCGCCGACGTGCTCCAGCAGGTACGGATAGAAATCGCCGAGGCCGCAGCCGAGGTCGAGGATCTTCTTGCCTTGCAAAGCGCCGATCTGCGTGAGCCTGGCAAAACGGAACTGCTGTCCTTCCGGACTCCACTGACCCGCGGCCGGTCCGGAGCCATGCTTCTGGAAGGTAGCGCGGTAGCTGTCGATGATGCTTTCGAGGGCGCTGGTGTGCATGAGCTTACGAGAGGCGGTACGATAACCGAAGCAAGCTACGTTGCGGCAAACCGACTTTCTTTACGAGGGCCTTGGTATACGCGAGATACGAATTCAGCGCCTCTTCTCGTGATCCAGCAGGCGCAACCGTGATTACGGCATACCTATCGCCGGTTTCTTGATCGGTGTCTATTTCATAACCTACGGTCGTCACACGAAAATGTTTTCTTGCGAGATCGGCAGCAACTCTCAATGCCGATAGAAAATCGCTTTGCTCGTAGAATTCACGCATCAGCTTAGCTCGTTGATGTTTTCGATCACCTTGTGAAACGCTGCCACGCAGTCCTCCAGCTCAGCGGGGGTGATGTTGGCGTGGCAGATGTCCATGAGGAAGAACTCCTGGTCATGCATGCGTTCCGTCACCGGGCAGATGCCGCGCTCGTAGCTAACCTTGCCTTTGTAATACTGGCAGGTGAAGGGACAGCCCTGCGAACCGTACAGAATGCGCTGCTGATAGAGCGGCTGCAGATAAATCGGCTCCACATAGCCTTCCGAAGCCGGGATGCCTTCCGTCTTGAGGGCGGCGATGAACTTGCTGCGCGGCACGCCGAGCCTGGCGGCGTCATAGCGCACGCCGTAAACGTAGTAGCCGTGCCGCACGTCGGGCAGCACCGCGGGCGGCGTAATGCCGGGCAGCTTACGCAAGCGTTCCGTTAAATAGTCGGCGCAGTCGATCCGCGGCTGCAAGAGGCGCTCCAGCTTCTTGAGCTGCTCGCTGCCGATGGCGGCTTCGATCTCGGTCATGCGGTAGTTGAAACCAAGCATGTTGACGAGGTTGGTCGTGCCCTTGTTCTTGACCACGACTTCCGCGTGATTGCGGATCAACTGCAGGCGCTCGGCCAGGTCGCCGTCGTCGGTGACGACGACGCCGCCCTCGCCGGTGTGGATGGTCTTGTGGTAGTTGAGGCTGAAGACCCCCAGGTGGGCCAGGGTGCCGGCGTAGCGGCCCTTGTAGGTGGCGCCGGGCGCCTGGGCGGCGTCTTCGATGACGGTCAATTTATGCGCGCGGGCCAGGGCCATGATCGGTTCCATGTCCGCCGGCTGGCCGAAGATGTCCACGACGACGACGGCTTTGGTGAAGGGCGTCAGGCGGGCGCGGATGGTCTCGGCCGTGATGCAGAATGTTTCCGGGTCGATGTCGGCGAAGACCGGGATGGCGTTGTAGACGAGCGCGCAGGCGGCCGAGGCGCTCATGGTGAAGGGCGAGCAGATCACTTCATCGCCCGGGCCCACGCCGGCCGCGCCGACGGCGGCATAGAGACCCGAGGTCGCGGAGTTCATGGTGACCGCGTGCTTGACGCGGAAGTATTGCTGCCACTCCTGCTCGAGCTTCTGCACGCGCGGGCCGCCGTAGAAACCGGGCGACCAGGTGCCGAGATAGCCGGACAGCACGCCGCTGTCGAGCACCTCGGCCACGGCGCGTTTCTCCTCCGCGCCGATGGTCACATAGCGCGGCAAGGGCTGCGTGCGAACGGGCTTGCCGCCGTGGATTGCCAGCTTGCTCACAGACTGCCTCGCAATACCGGGACCGGGAGGTTGTACAACATCACTTCGATTAGCGCGAGCACGTGCCTGGTGGCGCTAACGGCAAAATCCGCTTCCTCTTGCCGCTGCCGAAGGGCGGCGCGCGCCGCGTCATCCAGA
>DASZFN010000177.1:0-7867 GCA_035939715.1 Gemmataceae bacterium
CGCCATGTTTGTGAACATGGTTCTCCTCTCCTGGATGCCGGACTTCCTGCACGTGCGCTTTCATCTGAGCGTTACGCGGGCCGCCCTTTATGCCACGCTTTTCCCGCAGCTTGCCAGCATGGCCGCTGCTCCTTTGGGGGGAATGCTGGCCGACTGGCTCCGGCAACGCACGCCGGCCGGAAGGATCTTGGTGCAAGCGTTTGCAGTCATTTGTGGAGCGCCGTTTGTTTTCTATTGTGGCCGGGTTGAGTCACTCGTGGAGATCTTGCCGCTGCTTGCTGCCTGGGGCGTGTTCAAGGGATTTTACGACGCCAATATCTTCGCCGCGGTTTATGAAGTCATTCCGCCGGCCGCGCGCGGGTCCACGGCAGGCTTCATGAACATGGTGGGCTGGTTGGCGGGCGGGGCCACAGCGCCGGTGGTGATCGGGTACATCGCGCAGCATCGCGGCATGCCCTTTGCCATTTCGTCGGCGTCGTTCTTCTACATCGCTTCCGGTGTCCTGCTTCTGCTGGGAGGGGTGGTGTTCCTGAAGCAGGATTTGGCAGGCTTGCGCGCGAAGACTGGCTACCTGGATTGACTTCGTTCTTGCTCCTCGAACGCCGTAACCTTATGATAAACCTCAACGGACTTGCCGAGCGAGTCCGTTTCCCACCCGAACGAGGATTGCTCATGCCTCGCGGCCTTCCCTTCCTTTTGCTGGTCGTTTTGCTGATTGGTTCCAATCTGTTTGGGGCGGATGGGGCGGACGCGAAGCCGCAAGCGGCGGCTGCTGGATTTGATCGCGCGCGGTTCTATACGCCGCCGCGTAGACCCGCTCTTCCAAAGGTCAAGAATCAAAGCAGCGTAACCAACCCTATCGACGCATTTATCCTGGACAAACTGGAAGCGAAGAGTCTGTCACTTTCTCCGCGCGCCGAAAAGCCGGCGCTCTTGCGCAGAGTCACCTTCGACCTGACTGGTCTGCCGCCCAGCATTGCCGAGCAGGAAGCCTTTCTGGCGGATGATTCGCCCGAAGCGTACCGCCGCGTGGTAGATCGGCTGCTGGCCTCGCCGCATTATGGCGAGCATTGGGCGCAACACTGGCTCGATCTGGTGCGCTATGCCGAGACCGACGGCTTCAAGGCGGACGATCTGCGGCCGTTCGCATACCAGTATCGCGACTATGTGATCAAGGCGCTGAATCAAGACATGCCGTTCGACCGCTTTGTTCGCCAGCAACTCGCCGGCGATGAACTGGAGCCGGGAAATCCGGAAGCGCTGGTCGCCACGGGTCTCAATCGCCTCTGGCCGGACGAGTACAACTCCGCAACCTTGGAACAGCGGCGCCAGGAGATTCTCGACGACATGACCGACGTTACAGGCCAGGTTTTCCTCGGCCTGACCGTGGGTTGTGCGCGCTGCCACGATCACAAGTTTGATCCGATTTTGCAAACCGACTACTACCGCCTTCAAGCATTCTTCGCGCCGATGCAGCCTCGAGATGATCTGCCTGCCGCGGACGCCGGGGCAGTTCAGGGCTACCGCCAGCAGCTTGCCTCCTGGGAAAATGCGACGCGCGACATTCGGCAGCAAATCGATGACCTTCTCGCTGATAAACGCGCCGACTTGCGCAAGAAGGCCCTCGAGAAGTTCCGGCCCGAGATTCAGCACGCTGTGCTGACGCCCGCACAAGAGCGCACGCCCTACCAGAGACAGATCGCCTATCTGGCGGAATTGCAAATGACGCGGGCGGAGAAGGACGCGCCCCTACGCCTGTCTGCCGACAAGAAAAAAGAATACCAGGAGCTGGAGAGTCGCCTGGTCGCCGCCAGTCCCAAGAAGCCGCAGCCTCTTCGGTACGCCATGGCGATGAACGACCTCGGCCGTCAAGCCCCGCCGACACATCGTCTCGCCGGCGGCGATTGGAGGAAGCCGCGCGAAGAACTGCCGCCAGGCTTTCCGGAGTTCTTGCCCACGGCTGCTCCGGACACGCACCTGGACGGCAAGACGCCAAGCACCGGCCGGCGCGCCGCATTGGCCCGCTGGCTGACGGCAAAAGATCATCCGCTGACCGCGCGCGTCCTGGTGAACCGGCTGTGGCAGCATCATTTCGGCGTCGGCATTGTCGGCACGCCCAACGACTTTGGCGTTCAGGGCGACGCGCCGAGCCATCCGGAATTGCTCGATTGGCTGGCCGTGGAGTTCATGGAGCATGGTTGGAGTCTCAAGCACATGCACCGGCTCATGGTGATGTCCTCGGCCTACTGCCAGACCTCGCAAATTTCGGCGGGCACATCCGAACAGGTCAAGGCCTCGGCCGTTGATCCGGAGAACAAGCTCCTCTGGCACGCTCGCCGGCAACGTCTGGAAGGCGAGGCCATGCGCGATGCAATGTTGAGCCTTTCCGGCCAGCTGAACCCGCGCATGTTCGGCGTCAGCGCCCACCCCAGGCTGCCGGAGAAAATCAGCAACTATGCCTGGAAGCCCGATGCCAGGGTAGAGGATCAACTGCGCCGCTCCATTTACCTCTTTGCGAAGCGCAACATGCGCTATCCCATGTTTGATGCCTTCGATCTTCCGGACATGCACAATAGCTGCGCCCGCCGGACGCAGACGACGACCGCGCCCCAGGCGCTCTTGCTCCTGAACGGCGACTTTACGCTGGGGGAGGCACGCTCCTGGGCAGCGCAATTGCTTGCTGCGCATCACGGAGACGAGCAAGGTCTTGTGGCCGGCGCCTATCGCGCCGCCTGGGGACGGCAAGCGTCCGACGAGGAGATACGGCTCGGGCTGAAATTCCTGCACGATCAGGCGAAGCGTCTCTCATTGTCCAACGGCGAAAAGAAAGAAGAGATCGTCGCGGACTTCTGCCACGTGCTTATGAACGCCAATGAATTCCTTTACATCGACTAACGGCAAGCTTATGGAATTTCGTGGGGCACACCGGGAATTCGTCCACTCGCGGCGCGATTTTCTTGCGCGCACCGGGGGCGGGCTTGGGTTGCTTGCCCTGCTGAGCTTGTTGGAAGACAACGCTAACGCCAGTGAAGCCTCGCCCGGGGATCCCATCAATCCGCTCCAGCCGAAGTCCAGCCATTTCCGGCCGCGGGCCAAAAGTGTGATCTGGTGTTTTATCGACGGCGGTCCCAGCCATATCGACCTCTTTGATCCAAAGCCGGAACTCAAGAAGCTTGACGGCAGGCCGCTGCCAGGCACATTCAAGCGTCCGGTAACTTCGATGGGCCGCACGGCCTATACGCCGCTGCTGGCGACGCGGCGGAAGTTCAAGCAGCACGGGAAGTCGGGGATCTGGGTCAGCGACTGGTACCCGGAGATTGCCACCTGTGTAGACGAAATCGCCATTGTCCGAAGCTGTCGGGCCGACGGCCTGAACCACGTCGGCAGCATTTGCCAGATGAACACGGGCAGCATTCTGGGCGGCCGGCCGTGTCTCGGCTCCTGGGCGCTCTACGGCCTGGGCAGCGCGAGCCAGGACTTGCCGGGTTACGTGGTGCTTCTTGATTATCCGGAAGACCCGCCGGGAGGCAGCCGTAACTGGTCCACCGGCTTCATGCCGCCGACCTACCAGGGAACCAAGTTCCGCGAAGGTAGCTCGCCCGTGCTGTACCTCAACCCCGATCAGCCCATTGGCAAAGCCAGACAGCGGGCCAAGCTCGATCTCATTCAAGAACTGAACCGCCGGCATCATGAATTGCGGCAGGAAGACTCCGAACTGGAAGCCCGCATCGCCACCTACGAGCTGGCCTACCGCATGCAATCCGCCGCTCCGGAAGCCGTCAACTTCGCCCAGGAAACCGCGGAGACGCGCCGCCTTTACGGTCTGGATCAGAAAGACACGGAGCGCATGGGTCGCAACTGCCTGCTGGCCCGCCGCCTGGTAGAGCGTGGCGTGCGTTTCGTGCAGCTATACTGCGGCTCGGGTAGCAAATGGGACGCCCACGCCAACGTCGAGGGCAACCACGGGCGCTATTGCAAGGAGAGTGATCGACCGATCGCCGGGCTGCTCCAGGATCTCAAGCGTCGCGGCATGCTGGACAGTACACTCGTCATCTGGGGCGGCGAGTTCGGCCGCACACCCATGAGCGAAAGCGGTAACGGCCGCGATCATAATCCGTACGGCTTCACCATGTGGCTGGCTGGCGGCGGCATCAAGGGAGGCATCACGTATGGGGCTACGGATGAAATCGGCCTTTACGCCGTGGAAAAGCCCGTCCACGTCCATGACATCCACGCCACGATCCTGCACTGTCTCGGCCTGGATCACAAGAAGCTGACGTATCTCTACAACGGCCGCGATGAGCGCGCCACCATTAATGGTGGGAAACTCATTTCCGACATTCTCGCGTAACGAAGAGGATTGTCAGGTTAACTGCTTGGCCAGCCTGCGCTGCAGCCGCTCCGCTGTCATTTCGACCGTTTGATTGTCCGCCGGGAATTCAAAGCGCAAGGAACCGCGGTCAATGGTGATACCCAAACCGGGTGGATCCGGCGGCAGATCCAGTAACGTCCGCAACTCCTCCTGGCTCAATTCGTAGAACTTACCTTGAATACGCAGAAGGATCTTTTGGCCGTTATCGGTTATCAGCGCCGAAGGCTGTGCGTTGGACATGGTTGACTTTCTCCACTGAACAGATTATATCAAACGTCCTTCGTACTACATGATCCAGATGTCTTCCTGATTGAACTCCTCCTTAAGCCGTTCTTTCTCCGCTTGCCAAAGCGTAGGTCCCGGGTCAAGTGGCCTATTTCGTAGACCCAGTGCTCCTCTATGAAGAGTTTGCCGGCAGGATTGAGCCACGCCCCTTCCACTTGCCCTTTGCGAGTCCAGCCGCCGAATCTACGGAGCACGCGCGCATGAAAAGCGCCGTAGCGCTCTTGGCCGTAAGATTGGCCGAGATTACTGCGTTTGGGAAGAAGTATCTGAGTGATGTAAGGCATCTGTAATCTACTTACCGAACATTCTCTTAAAGCAAACTGTAAGACCAACTCACCGGTCTACCGTCTCGATAGGGCATAACTCCATGAAACTGGCGGTGCGTCTCCTCAAAAACCAGCGGCAAGAAATATTGGTCCCCTTCCCATAATGGCAGTTTCAGCAGTCGATCAATCGGCACCCACTCCAGCGTCCCTTCCGCACTCTCAGTTCGGGCTTGTCCACTCCAGCGCTCGATGAGAAAGATGAACCCAAACCAGTCTTCCCCCTGCTTGCCGAAACCCGGCCAACTGATGGTGCCCCGTAACTTCATGGATACGCACTCGATCCCAGCTTCCTCGCGAATCTCGCGGCGCATGCAGGCGACCACGTCTTCACCTGCATCCAGTTTGCCGCCCAGGCCGTTGTACTTGCCGTAATGGGCGTCTTCCTGACGGCGGTTGCGATGGATCAGCAGGACCTGTCGCCGGTCTGGAGAAAGAACGTAGCCGAGCGTGGCCAGAACGGGAGTATAAGGCATGTTGATTCCGGGTGAGTTTTCTGCAACGTCCTGCGAGACATGTTACTGCACGGCCGGTGCAAGCCCAAGCAGAAGAATTGTCGATGCGAACGAGGCTCGGCAAAGTCGATTGACCTTGACCGGGAAATCAGGAGAAGTTATCGCCACCCGTCCTGTGGGCGCGAGCTAAGCTAGCGCGCTCAGAAGCATCGAGACCCGGTTTTCAATCCATTCACGTTCGACCGTCTGCCCCCGCGACTATCGCGCATGCGGTCACATCGGACAAGCGAGGAGGGTTGGCCATGCTCAAGAAAATGATTGGCGGCTGCGCGGCGGTTATGGCTCTGTCCGGACTGTCCGGATGCTGTTCATTCTGGGAAAAGCACTGCGCCCAGCCGGCCTACTCTCAGCCTGTTTGCTGCCAGCCGTGCGCTCCCGCCTGTCCCTCCGGTTGCACTCCTGTAGGCTATGCGCCACAAGCGAACTGGACCGCTCCCGCGCAGCATGTGCCTGGCTGCTGCCAGTAGGCGTCAATCCAGAACCATCGAGCCGTGGTGTTCCGAGTACCAATGGCGCAGCTCCGTTTCGCAGCGGCGCATCGCCCAGCGCGCCGTGACGAGCATGAAGATGGCCCCAGCACTCGCGCCGATGATCCATGTCCAGGGAGGAGCAACGGTCGCCGCATAGTACACACTTCCCGGCGGCAAAAGGCCGCTCAAGCCCGGCCAGCCTAGCTTTACCAGGCAATAGGCCGCAAGCGGCAAGCCAACCGTGAGCAGCAAGCCAAGCTTGTTGGCCTGGATGCCGCGCGAAAAAGCCCAGAAGCCGAGCGCGAAATAGAGTCCCCAGAGAACGACGCCTGCGGCGACGCCGGCCAGAGCGCGCAGCGGGCTGATGGATCCAGAGATCGCCGCCGCCGCCCACAGGAGCACGGCGATGGCCAGGTAACCTCTGCCGCGCCGCCAGGCCGCCAGCACAGCCGCTCGCCAGTAGTCAATGCCGCCGAGAGAGGTCAGCAGCAATAGTTCCAACCTACGGCAACGGTCCTGGGCGCTGCTGTCCCAGAGTCCATACTGATAGGCAGCCGGCACGGCGGCGAGCACGGTCAGGGCCGTCGCCCACAACGGCACGCCGCCCGCCTGATCGAACACCTGGAAGACGCTCCGCCCTAGCCAGTTCGGCCAGAGCGGTCCCATGATGGTATAGAGCGAATAGATCAGCCCGAAACCACCCGCCAGCCACAAGTTCACACGGCCGGAGTACTGCGTCACGCGACGCACGGCCCACCAGGACAGAGGCTGGTCTCCGGGCGCCTGACGCCTGTCCTTCTTCCTGTCGGTCGCGGGCAGGTAATGCCGCTCATGGAAATGGCCGCGCAGCCGCAGCGCCGTGCGCAGCAACAGCAGCAGCACCAGGCATAAGGATGCGACCTCGACGCCGGCGGTGCGTTCCCAGGCGATTCTAGGATCTTCAGCTATCCAGTAGGCGATCACCGCAAAGGGATTGTAGGCATGGAAGGCGCGAACGCTTTCGATACACCATTGGCCAATGTCCGCCGGCAGGCCCTTGAGCCAATCCGCCAGATGTTCACCCGCCAGCACTCCTACGACGAGGTAGATGACGGTCATCACAAACATGAAGCGTTCGGCCCAGCGGCGCACCGCTGCCGGTTCGTAAGCCCAGGCCGTCAAACTCAAGCCGGTGATTGCTCCCCAGGTAAACGGCATGGCCAGGAGAGGCGCCACGTCAACAAGATCCAGGTAGCCGGCGTTTACCAGCAGGACAAGGACGGGCAAACCGGAGAGCGTCACCAGCGCCAGCCGGCCCAGTCCCACGCATGCTTCTGCGAGAAGAACCCCGCCTGCCCGCATTGGGCTCACCAGGAGAAACTCCAGCGCCTGGCTCTTCGGCAGTTGCGTCAGTCGCCAGCCGATGAGCATGGCGCCCTCGACAATGCCTGCGGTAAGCAGCACGCAGGCCGCTACCAGGGCGCCGACTCGGCCGAAATGAAGCACACACCAGACGCAGCCAAGAACCATGCCCAGGTGGCAGCCCACCAGCCAGCGAAAAGTTCGCTGCCTGCCTGGGGAAACGGCTGCTTGAGCAAAAAAAGCGGTAAGCAAGGCGCACTCTCCTCCTCAGCGAAGTCTAGTGCGCGTTTAGCTGGCGGGCGGGATGCGCGGAGTTGGTTGAAGCGGGCATGCCCCAACGGCGGCGGCGTGGCTGCAGTCGTTCCCGCTATCTACTGACCTATCAGCCGAATTCCCATTACAATAGGCAGAGGCCGCGCGACAAATTTGCCCGCCCCGTTTTCAGCATAAGGAGTGCTCGATGGCAGTTACGGCAACCGCTCCTCAGAAGCGCATGTATATCGACGGTAAATGGTGCGAGGCCGACAGCCGCCGCACCGTCGGCGTTGTTAACCCTGCCAC
>DASZFN010000178.1:0-4335 GCA_035939715.1 Gemmataceae bacterium
TTCAAGCAGCCTGACTGCAGCCAGCCGACGAACTCCTTCACCTGCCGGACAAGCCGGCAGGGGGCGACGATAGAGAACAGGGCTTGCTAGCCCCCGAACTGCTTTACCTGCCGGACGAGCCGGCAGGGGTCTGGCGAGACCAGGCCATAGAGAAAAGCGCGACTTCAAAAACTTGCGCTCTGCAAGCTGCTTTACCAGGCTGAAAGGGCTTGCACTTTTCGACGGCGTTGCTATCCTCTCCGCCCGGCCGATCCATGTCTTTTGTGCCGGCGGGGAGACCGTGACATGATGTATGTGTTGCTGGCGACCGGCTTTACCGGCGCCTGGACCCTGCTTTTCGCGTGGCGCTGGCTGCGCCGCAAGCTCGGCCATCTCTTTGCCGTGGCCGTGTTTTTCTCTCCCAAGGGCGGCTGCACCGAAGCCGTGGTCGCCGAGATTAAACGCGCGCGCAGAGAGATCCTGGTGCTGGCCTATTCCTTCACTTCCAAGCCGATTGCCGAGGCCTTGATCGAAGCCAAAAAGCGCGGCGTGCATGTAGATATGGTGCTGGACCGAAGCCAGGAAAAGGAGGCCTATTCTGAGTTGCCCATGATCGAGGAGCATGGACTCTACCCGCACATCGACGCCCATCACGCCATCGCCCACAACAAGGTCATGATCATCGACAAGCGCACGCTGATTACGGGGAGCTTCAACTTCACGCATCAGGCCGAAGCCGAGAACGGCGAGAATTTACTCATAATCAAGGGACATGGAGAATTGATCGGTCAGTACCGGCAAAACTTCAGCTTGCACAAATCCCACAGCCAGGCGCCGGCACAGAAACCAGCGCAGCCGGCCCAGAAGAAGGCTGCCTGACCGGGCGTCGGCGACGCGATTCTTTTCCGGTAGCTGAACTCGCCAGAGTTCAGCATAGCGCGAATTCGGCTACGAAGCTTCCTCGCCTTTCGGTTTCTTCTCGTCCGGCTCCACTTCGCCCGCGGGTTCGCGGAAGGTCTCCATGGCCAGGTCGTTCAGGAGCATGGTGCCCGTCCAGAGACTGAGGAGACCTGCCACGGCAGCGCTCTCTCTTTCCCTGGCGGCAAAGACCGCCTCGACGGCGCGAATTTCGCCTTCCGCAGGCGCGTGCTCCAGCGGGGGATGATGCAGTGGATCCAGGACCGGCATGATTACGGCCTTTTCCATCTGCGGCGGCAACGGCATGACCAGGTCGGATTCGTGTGACATGAGTGCACCTTCCTCGGGCTTGGAGTAATAGCCCAGCTCTTACCTCATGATAACCACATCGGCAGGCCGCGCAAAGCCTTCTCTATTTGTCCCAGAGCGGTCGAAATTCCTCGCCCTTGGGGCGCTGCTGTTGCATGGCCTCGGCCAGCACGTGCATGGCGCGGCAATATTCGCAGAAAGAGTCGGCCAATTTCTGCTCGGTCAGATAGCGATTTCCCAGCGCCGCATGCGTTTGATAATCCATCCAGTCCGCGTTCCATTGCCGTTCCTTGACGTGTTGCTCGAGTGCAGTAGTGGCCTTGATCAGCTTGTCCAGCAGCGGCTGCTCCACCGTGCAGGACGCCTGGCGGTACATGCGCGGCCTGGTAGTGACCGGCTCCTGCGCCTGGCGGCGTTTCTCTTTCCCGAAGGAAACGCTCAGGCCAATGACGCCCAGAATGATGGCGATGGCAGCCACCAGAAAGAAGGCGATCCCGGCCATACGGTACTGGTAGGCGGTCAGATAGCCCGCGATGGTCACGAACACCAGGCCGACGATGAGCGCGATCACGGGCCAGGGCAGCAGCGCGTGCGCCGTTGCCGACGTGGCTTTCTTCACGGCTTGCTCGTTGACGCGGACGATCAGCGCCGTGATGTTGTCGGGGCCGCCGCGCAGGTTGGCCAGGTCGATCAGAAAATGACAGGCCTCGGCCGGCGGCAACAAGCTGGCCACCGCGCCGATCTCCTGATCGGTCACCTGCCCGCTCAGGCCGTCGCTGCATAAGAGGTAAACGTCGCCCGGCTCGATGGGATGCGGCCCTTCCAGGTCCACCTGCACGAGCGGCTCGGGCCCCAGGGAGCGCACAATGACATTGCTGGGAATGCCTTCCAGGCCGTCCGGATCCACGTGTTGCCGCCGCGCCATCTCCCAGACGAGACTATGGTCAAAGCTCATCTGTTCGATGACGCCGTGGCGAATGCGGTAGGCGCGGCTGTCGCCGACATGACCGACCCAGGCGCCCTCCGGCCGGAGCAGGAGCGCGGTCGTGGTGGTGCCCATGCCGCCAAATTCCGGGTTCTGCTGTCCCTTGGCGTGGATGCTGGCATTGGCTTCGACAAAGGCCTTGCGCAGGGCCGGGACGCCATTTTGCGGCGCGTACTTATGGTAGGTGTGCGGGATAATGCTGACGGCCAGCTCGCTGGCCAGTTCACCGACCGCGTGTGCGCCCATGCCGTCTGCGACCAGGAAAATGTGGCCGCGGACTTGCCACTGTTCGTCATCGCTGGCGAGGAGCGTCGCGTGCGCGTCCTGGTTGTGCCCGCGGCGAATACCTACGTCGGTCAAACTGGCGTGTTCAATCGTGTCGTGCCCGATCACCAGCAATCACCCCAGGCTGCTTTCTTCCCGACCTTTTATGTATGCTACAATCCGGCGGGGCAGTTGCAAAGTGGCCGGAATTGGCGAGCGGTAGCGTAGACGGCTGCTGCCATCTTGCCTTCTTTGTCCATACCGACCGGATTCACCCAACCCGGCGCTCACCTCTCGCATCTGTCTTGACCGCCATGCAAGGCTATGCTACACGCACCGATCCTCTTGGCTGCGAACATTGACGATTGTCTCGGGACGGGCGAAAGGCATGAAGCAAGGCGTGCGTTTCCTGGCGATGGCGGTTTGCGCTGCCGCGGTGACCGGCTGTGTGGAGAGGCGCTATGTCATCTATACCGATCCGCCCGGCGCCATGGTCTTGCGGAACGGCCAAACGCTTAACGCCACGCCCGTGGATGACCACTTCGTCTACTATGGCAAATACAAGTTCACGATCTTCGCCGACGGCTACGAGACCCTGCAAGTAGAGCAGAACATCGAGTCGCCGTGGTACGAGTACGTCGGCCTGGATTTTGTCAGCGAGAACCTCATTCCCTGGACCATTCGCGACCGTCGCGTCTTTCAGTATCACCTGGAGCCGCGGCGCATGCCGAATCCGAAGGAGCTGCTGGACCAGGCTCAGAATCTGAGGAATCGCGGCATTACCCTCGGCGGCGGCAGCGCTCAACCAGTTGCACCCCCGGCGCCGACCGCTATAGCGGTGCCTCCCGTTCCTCCGAGCGTGGGACCGCCGCCACCTTGAGGTCATTCGTCATTGGCCAATGACGAATGACCAATTCATTGGACGGGTCATTTACTACGCTTACTTTCCACTTCCGGATTCACCCAGGCCGGCAACTTCTGTCCGGACAAGCCCGCTAACAAATTATTCGCGCAGATCTCGGCCATGGCGTTGCGCGTGCCCACGGTGGCGCTGGCGATATGCGGCGCCAGGATCACGTTAGGCAGCTTCAGGAGCGGATCGTCCGACGCCGGCGGCTCCGGGTCGGTGACGTCCAGACCGGCCGCGAAAATGGTGCCCGCTTTCAAGGCGCCATGAAGTGCTTTTTGATCGATAATCGGGCCGCGCGCGGTATTGATGAGCACCGCCGTCCGCTTCATCTGCCGAAAACGCTCGGTATTGAAGAGCCCTTTCGTGTTCTCGTTCAAATCCGTGTGAATGGAAACAAAATCCGACTCGCGCAGCAGCGTGTCGAGATCGACGAACTGCGCGCCCAGGTCTTTCTCCGCCTGTTCGTTGCGGCGCACGTCATAATAACGCACGCGCATGTCCCAGCCGCCGCGGCAGCGTTTCGCCAGCGCGTAGCCGATGCGACCCATGCCGAGCACGCCGAGCGTGCGTCCAGCCAGGTCCTGACCCAGGTGCCCTAGCGGTTCCCAGGTTTTCCACTTTCCAGACAGGGTGTACTGGTGTCCTTCTGTCAGGCGGCGGGCCGCGGCGATGAGGAGGCCAAACGCCATATCCGCAGTGGCATCGGTCAGCACTCCGGGCGTATTGCCGACCGCGATGCCGCGCTGGGTGGCGGCGGCGATATCGACATTGTTGAAGCCCACAGCGTAGTTGCTCACGACCTTCAGTCGCGGCGCCGCGTCCATGAGCGCCGCATCGATCTTGTCCGTGAGCAAGGAGACCAGCCCCTCGCATGCCGCCACTTTCTGGCGAAGCACGGCATGGGGCGGCGGCAAGGGATCGGTCCAGACTTCCGCGTCACAGCGTTGCTTGATGAGGTTCAGACCGGCAT
>DASZFN010000179.1:0-5704 GCA_035939715.1 Gemmataceae bacterium
CCGCCCCTTGAAATCCCCGCCCAGGGATGAGGAATTTCTCATTAATCCGTCCGCCAAGTCCCTTGGCGGTCTATGGCGGTCTTGGAGAATTTCCGAAAAAATCCGGCTGAGCCGGCAGGTTGCTCTTGAACGAAGCAGCACCGGTTGATCCTCGCGGGCTCGGAAGAAAACGCGAACAGAAACTTTTAGGGGTCCATCCGGTCTCGCGCAATGGAGCGCCATGCTCGATCAGAATGTCAACCGCGCCCAGGTTGTCCTGCAAATGGAGTCGAGCCAGGAATTCCTGACCGATGAAATCAACGCCCTCTACGCCCAGTACCTTCACCGCAGGGTCGATCCCATTGGGCTGAATGGCTCGATAGGTTTTCTCCGCTCCGGGGGCACCGTGGAGGAACTGGTCACGGTGCTTGTCAGCTCCCCGGAATTTACACAGGGCCAGGGTCAGGGCACCAAGGTTTCCTGAACGCGCTCTATCAGGACGCGCTCAATCGCGCGGCCGATCCAGGCGGGCGGGCCGGCTGGGATCGGGCCTTTGCCAACCACGCGACGGACAGCCAGGTCGCGGCCGCAATCCTGGCCAGCACCGAGTACCGGCAGGACGTGGTCGAGAACGCCTATGGCCTGTTCCTGCGCCGCCAGGCCGACCCAACCGGCCTGAATAACTTCACGGCTCTTGAACCAGGGTGCCCGCGACGAGACCGTCTTTGCACTCATCATCGGCTCAGCGGAATACTTCCAACGCGTTGGCTGATTGCCCGGTGGATCCTCAACTTTTTTGGTCGTCGCTTACGGTTGAAAACTCGGCCTCTATTTGCGAAGATACCACCATGGCCATTGATCAGCAAACTTACCAACGCTGGTGGAACCTTCATCTGCGTGTCGCGCGCGGCGACAAATTGGACAGCGCAGACCACGCGTATTACGAATCGGTGCGGCAGCAACTGGAGGGTGAGGAAACGCTCCGTGCTGCTGCCCCTGACCTGGGGACCTTGCAAGCAGTCATCAAGTCGCTCGAATCGGAGCATTCCGGACTGGAAGCGCGTCGCCGGCAACTCGAGACGGAAATCGCCGCGCTGGAAGGCTCCTTACGCAAATCGATCGGGCAACCGCTGGGCGTTGGGGACTAACGCCGTGGCACATCCGCGTCACGAGGATGTCAGACAGCGCTATGGTGCGCGCTGTGGATACTGCGGCGTGCGCGAGAACGATGTTGCCGGTGAGCTGACGGTCGACCACTTCCGGCCCGCTGCGCTTGGCGGCGATGACAGCGACGATAATCTTGTGTATGCCTGTGTTCGCTGCAACCTTTACAAACAGGACTATGCTCCCGCGCCCGAGGACCTGGCTAACGGACGGCGTGTTCTTCATCCGCTCAGGGACAACTTGGCCATCCACGTTCGCCTGGACGACCGAACCGGCCGTCTGGAGGCCTTGAGCGAGACGGGGCGCTTCCATATCGCGCTCCTGCACCTGAACCGGACCCCACTGATCGCCTATCGAATGCAGAAACGGCTGGCTGACCTTCTGGTTGCCAAGCAGCGCTTACTTGAAGCCGAAAACAGACAGCTTCGTCAGCTTCTCGACGCACAGGAGCAATATATCGCCGAGCTACGGCGTCTTCTCGGCAGCGGCCGGTAGTGGCTATTAGGACATTATTTATCCATAATACGTGTTTGCTGAAGGAATTGCGAAGACTGTCACTCCGGCTCTCCTACACCTTGCTCACTATTATTTCCATAAGCTATTTGTAAGGTAGCAGTTATATACAGTGTCACCTTGCTCACTCCTTGCTCACTCACCTTGCTCACTGTGCTGTGCTCACTGTGCGCGCATGGGATTCGCTGTCGGCCCAGGAGCGGACGAAGCGAGTGGTGACGAAGTAGCGGATTTCCCGCGATGCGGCCCTGAGAAAGAGACGACTCTGGTGCTGCTCCTGTTAAAGATGGCCGGCACCGAGATGAAAGTTACCCAACTGGCAACAACGCCTGGTATTGCCAAGCGAAGCAAAACGAAGCGCGGCGAGAGAGGGCGCGGCTCGTTTTGCTCGTTTTGCACAATATCACTCTCAAAATGATCTGCGTCCTCTTTTTCTACCTCCGTAAAGTACGGAATACCCGGTTTACCACGTAAGATGCCATGTGGCACAAAACTCGATGTCCCCCTTGTGCGCCTAGGGAAAGATATCGTCATTGCTGGTCGAGGCGTGGTTGTGGTTGATGACGGTGGCGGTGTCGAAGGTGAATACGCCGAGGTTGTAGACGCCGCCGCCGATGCCCTTGCCATTACTTCCCGTAGCGTTGGCTTTGCCGCCTTCCGCCTCGTTGTATTGAACCGTTGCAGACGTCAGCGTCAGCACGGCGCCGGTGTTGTTGAACAGGCCTCCGCCTAACCCGTTGCCGCCGCTACCGCCTGTGCCGTCGTTTCCGCCGGCCGCTTCGTCGCCCAGGAATGCGGTGTGGTCGACCGTGGCGCTGCCGGAGACGACACCCAGCCCGCCTCCCCAGCCGTCGCCCCCGGCTCCGCCCGCGCCCCCGGTGCCACCCAGGGCGAAATTGCCGGCAAAGGCGTCGTGACTCAGAGACAGCACGGGACTGTCCGGGAAGCCAAACAGGACATCCTGGCCATTGGCGATGCCGCCGCCGACACCGACACCGCCGTTGCCCCCGGCGCCTCCGGTGCCACCCACAGCAAGGTTGGCCGTGAACATCGTGTCGATTATGGAAAGCGCGGCGGGTGCGGCGGTGAAGGGGCTGGCAAAATAGTTGTCGATGGCCCCACCGGCCGCCAGGCCGCCGGCCGCCCCGCTTGCTCCTTTGCCCGCGAGGGCGACATTGGCGGTGAAACTGCTACCGCGAATCGTCAGCAGGCCCCCGAAGGTGTTCAAGATGCCGCCACCCTGAGCGATGCCGCCGGGACCCACCCCGGTGTCGCCGCCGACAGCCTGGTTGGCGATGAAGGAGCAGCCTGTGATGGTTGCCGTGGCGGCACCATTGACGAAGCCGCCACCACCGCCGACGCCCTCGCCGGCAGATACCGGAGTGTTGTCGCCGCCGCTGCCGCCGATCGCCTGGTTGGCGACGATAGCGCAGTTGGTCATGGTCAGCGGGCCAATGAAATTGAGAATGCCGCCGCCGGTGCCCTGGCTCACGGTCGTGACGCCGTCGCCACCGAGTCCGCCGCGGGCAATGTTGCCGATGATCGTCGAATTGCTGATGGACATGGCGGCGCCCCCCTCATTGACGATGCCGCCGCCGTTGGCGTTGACCCCGGCACCGCCGCCCGCGAGGTTGCCGGCAAACAAGCAACCGCTGATGGTGGCCGTGGACGGGCTTGAGCCGTCGATGCCGGCGTTGCTATCCAGAGCCCCGCCGATGCCGAAGAATGCTCCCGCGGCGGCAAGGGCCTGATTGCCTGTGAAGACGCTATTGGTGAGGGTAAGGGTGGCGCCGTTAAAGTTGTCGATGCCGCCGCCGGCACTGCCGCCGATCGCCGTGAAGCTGGCCCCGCCGAGGGCCCGGTTGTTGATGAACGTGGAAAGGTTCACAAGGGCGCTCCCTTCGTTCAAAAGACCGCCGCCCAGAACGTCAGCGGTGGCGTTTCCCACGGCCCGATTGCCGGCGAAGTCGGTATGGTCGAGGCTCAAGGTAGCGCCGGGCTCATTGAGAATTCCGCCCCCGCCCAGACCGCCGGAAGCCGCGTTGTTGCGCACGGCGATATGCGAGAGAGTCAGGCTGCCGGCATTGTCAATGCCAGCGCCCGTAACTGCCATGCCATTGGAGATGGTGAGGTTCTCAATGCTCGGGCTGGCGCCGGCACTCACGGCAAAGACCCGGCTGAGGTGACTGCCGCTCACCGCAAGGTTATTTTCTCCCAGGCCGTTGATGGTTACACTCTTGGTTACATTCAACTGGCCGGTTGTCAGCTTGATGGTTTGGCCGTTAAGGTTCGCGCTAAAGCGAATCGTATCGCCATCATTGGCCGCCCCGAGCACGGCGCGCAAGGAGCCGGGGCCGCTATCGGAGGCGTTGGTCACGGTCAACGTGCTGGGTACAAGTCGCCCTTCGAGGGTCTCAAGACATGGGACAAAGCGGCACCTTGCGACATGTTGCTGCGGGCGACGGCCGGGGCGTGAACGTTGTGATTTGCGAGAGAGCACACTCAGCCAGGCGGCGAACGAGATGGTGGCCATGGTGGAGTTCTTTCCTTTCTTTAGGGGCGAACGACAGTAGAACACGGGAATAAAGTAGTGTCAACGATGTGGCGGCGCGGCGTGCATGCCCGTTATTGCGGCGACTGCGTCGTTCAATGCCGGGATCGCAGTCAAGGGATGCAAGGACGCCAAGCGCCAACCACCCAAAGTTGCCTCACGCCGCCAGTATGGAAGCAAGCCCATCGGAAAGCTCATCCTCCCAGGCCTGGGAAAAGAGCCGATCAACGGCCTCGGTCGACTGTGCCAGTCGACGCCCGGCGTGCAGCACAGCCGCGCCTTCGGTGTCGCCGGATTCATCGTCATGCGGGCTGCTGAAGATCACGTAGGGGCTGACATCAAAGAAGGTCCGCCCGGGCGCGTGAGGAATACCGGCCTCGGTCAGGATCTGCTGATCGCTCAGTCGCAGGCCGCGCGTATTGACGTCGTAACCAACGTGAATCGCCTCAAGAACGGCGTCGGCCAGGATCCCTTGTGGAGCGGTCTCGGGATGGAAGCCATCCGGGCCGTAGAAATCGTTTACTGCGACGCCTCCGAGGATGGGCGGGTTGAGCGCAAGGTGCCCCAGGCCGAACACATCGATCACTGGGATGTCCCGAGAAGCTGCAAACGCCTCGATCTGCTGGTTGGCAAGGGTGACGGCGTCGGTTACCTCTTGCAGCAAGAACGGATTGTTCGTGACGAAAGTCTGAAAGTATGGCGTGATGCCGATATCCGGAATATTGCCGACCACCAATCTGACGTCGCCGGCCGCGGCAACCGTCGTTAGCGCGGCCTCAATATTGGCGACCACGGTGCTGACGAACGGCTCCGGGTTTCCTGCGAAAATACTTGGCAAGTTGGCCGCGACATCGTTGCCGCCAATGATGAGAACGGCGGTGTCCACCAGCCCATGCGCGACCAGGTTGGCCACACTGGCGGCCTGCCCTTGCGCGAGCAGGGAGGAGCTGGTGGCGCCGGCAACGGCTTCATCATAAATCTGGACATGGTTTGCACGCAGAACCTGGAGCTGCTCGACCCAGTTGCGCTCGCCCGGCGCCACATAAGGCTTCCCCGCATAGGGCGCGGTGAGGCTGTCGCCCATGGCTGCGATGCTCAGGGACGTTGATAAAAGCATCCTGTTCTCCAGTTGCTCAACACGCAACGCCCGCCGGCTGTGACGTAGATTTCCGGCCCGGGCGCGTTTGAAACTAGCAATCATGAACGCTCGTGAATTCCAACGCATGTCAGCACCTTTTTGCAATTGGGGATGATGCGAACGGTTCTCATTGATCGCCGCTAACATGGAACTCCGCGAATGCCCGCGAAACCCGCCAGGCCGCGACAAATTTTTTCGGCCCGTCGTCAAAGCAAAAAAAGTGTGTTATGAGTGGCGGGTTTTGTGCGTGGCCGCGGAGTACCCTGGTAGAGCGTCCGTTGCGCACGACGAGTGCCATTTGGTAAAGCCATAAACATTGCGAACAAGGTAGCGTCGCTTGCAACGTTGCAATGCTCGCC
>DASZFN010000180.1:0-12771 GCA_035939715.1 Gemmataceae bacterium
TGGGCTGTTGCTGCCGGCCGTGCAGAAAGTGCGCGAGGCGGCCAACCGCATCAAATGCACCAACAACCTCAAACAACTCGCGATCGCTTGCCAGAATGCGCACGATACGCATAGCCGTTTTCCGCCGATGCTAGGCTGCTATCCCACCGGCAAGCTCTGGCAGGTCATTCCGGGCAATCCCTGCGAAAAGGGACCCAACTGGACCTATGAAAATTCCTGGGGCAACCCTTTCTATTACATGTTGCCCTTTATCGAGCAGGACAACTTGTGGAAGCAGTCCAACGATCCCAATTGCGACAACAGCAATCACGGCGTGCCCGGCAACCGGCCCTGGTTCGCCAATTCGCATCAGCAGGGCGTCAAGGCGTACATGTGCCCCTCCGACCCGAGCATGCCCCAGGACGGCGTGGGCAACCCGGTGTCGAATACCATCTGGTCGGATAAGGCCGGTTTGACTTCCTACGCCGCCAATTCGCAGATTTTTTCGGCCACGGATTTCCAGGGCCGGACCATCGATCAACTCGGCAACTGGCTAGGCGATGGCAAGACTACCATTAGCATGATCACGGACGGCCTCTCCAATACCATCATGTTCAGCGAGAAATACGCGCGCTGCGGACTGGACACGGCGCAGGTTCCGGCGGCGCCCTACGGCAACTGGTGGGGCTGGTGGAGCACGACCTCTTCCTTGCCTGGTTTTGCCATCAACTGGAACGCCTTCGACATCGGCCCGACCGCCAAGTTCCAGGTGCAGCCGAATCCCTGGCAGACGGCCTGCGATCGCACGCTGCCGTCCAGCCCCCATCCGGGCGTGATTATTGCTGGCCTGGCGGATGGCAGCGTGCGCACGGTATCGTCCGGCATCGCGCCTTCCACCTGGTGGGCCGCCTGCACCAAGGACCAGGGGGAGGTCATGCCTCCCGATTGGTAACTTGTTTGAGTGGATGTATCTGACCTTGGCTGGCTCTTGCCAATCGCAGCCCGCCGCGCCAGCAAGGCCCTTGAGCTGTAGCTGCTGCTGATCTAGAGGGAGTGAAACGCCTATGATCCGTCGCTTGCGGCTTATGAGTCGTGTCTTCAGGAAAACATGCCGCAGCTCCGCGCTGGGCGGCTGCCTGCTCCTCGGCATGTGCGTCATCATGGGCGGTTGCTCCAAACCGCCGGCAAGTGTCAACGGCATCGTCACTTACAAGGGCAAGCCGTTGACTTCCGGATCAGTCACGTTTTTTTGCGATCAGGATAACACGGTCGTCAACGCCAGGATTGAGTCGGACGGCAGCTACAAAACCCCTGCCACCGTCCCGCCAGGGCGGGCCAGGATCGCGGTCGTGTCCGCGCCCGAGGTCAACATGCCCATCGGCATGTCAATGAGGGCTGAGGACATGGGCGGCCCTTCCGGCGAGAAGTACACGGGCAATCCGGCGCTCAAAAAGACGGCCAAGCCTTCGTCCACGGCGAGCACGGCGGCGGCCGCGAAGAAAAAGCCCCCCGAGCCGAAATATGTCAAGATCCCGGAAACGTATGCCGACCCGGACAAATCGGGCCTTACTTATACGGTCAAGAGCGGCAAGAATGTGCACGACATCGAGATGCAGTGAGCCGGCCGCTTGACATGC
This sequence comes from Gemmataceae bacterium, assembly GCA_035939715.1. Lineage (GTDB taxonomy): Bacteria > Planctomycetota > Planctomycetia > Gemmatales > Gemmataceae > DASZFN01. The sequence continues at coordinate 1,617 of DASZFN010000180.1, forward strand.
GCATTGCCCTTCTGCGAAGATTCAACTGTGATTGTGCGCCTGTCCAAACTGTCCAGTGCCGCGCGGCGGCAGCGCTTCAGGCTGTTATGGCTTGCAGTTCTCGTTGGGGTCGGCGGGCTTGGCTGCTTCCTCCTATATCCCCCTATCATCGCCCAGCAGCATTTCCGTGCGGCCGAGAAGGCCTTGGCTGATAAGCGGCTGCCGGAAGCTCGGGAGCACCTCGATGTTTGCCAGCACGCCTGGCCGCGCAGCCCCGCGGTGCAGTTCCTCATCGCCCGCGTCGCCCGCCTGGGCGGGTTCTATGAAGAAGCGGATCGCCGGCTCGATAATTGTAAACGCCTGAACGGGCCTGTCGAGCAAATCGAACTGGAACGCGCGCTCTTGCGAGTCCAGCAAGGCGGCATGACGCGCAGCATGGAACTCGCCTTGCTTCGTTATGTCGAGCAGGACCACCACGCCGATTCCGTTTTTATCCTGGAGGCGCTCAGCCAGGGTTGCCTGCGCACCTATCGGAATGAGAGCGCCATTCTCTACCTCACGAAACTCCTGGAGCTGAAAGCCGACGACGCACACGTGCTTTTGACCCGCGGCTGGGTGTACGATCGCATGTCCAACTGGGAAAACGCGCGGAACGATTACACCGCCGCACAGAGACTGACGCCGGATAATCAGGAAGCGCTGCTGCGCCTGGCCCGCGCCCTGGTGAACAACGGCCAGCCCGTTGAGGCCATGGCCCATTTCCAGGAGCTTCATGAGCGCGATCCCGACAATGCGGTCGCCGGCCTGGGATTGGCGCAGTGCCTCCACAAGCTTGGCCGCTTCGATGAGGAAGAGAAACTTCTCGACGCGCTCCTGGCAAAACCGCCGCGCAAGCCGGAAATTGTGCTGCAACGCGGCGACCTGGCTCTGCAGCGCGATCAGCCTGTTCTGGCCGAGCCGTTGTTGCGTGAGGCGGTCAAACTGGACGCCTTCGATTACCAGGCCCATTATTCGTTAGCCCAGTGCTTGAGAAAACTTGCCAAGGAGAGCGAGGCCGGGGCCGAGTTCGACCGGGCGAAGGAAGTTCTGCACGACCGGCAGCGGCTAAGCCAGCTTACCGACGAACTGCAGTACAATCCCTATGAAGGAAGTTTGCCGCTACGTGTGGAGCTGGCGCAGATTTTCCTGCGCAGCGGGCAGGAACGGGAAAGCATCCTCTGGCTCCAGGGGGCGCTGCAAATCGATTCGGGTTATCGGCCCGCCTTGCAAATGCTCGCCGAGCTTTACGAAAAGAAGGGACAGTCGGCGCTGGCCCGCGATTATCGCGAGCGCGCCGAGCAGCCGGGCAAATGAAAGAAAACAACACCGCTGCCGATCTGGTTACGATCCGGAAGTCCGGGCGCCGCTGGGCTGCGCCAGGGGCTGCGCTCGCTTGCCTGGCGATGCTCGGCGCTGCCGGCTGGTTGGTCCGGCCGCATGCCCTGGGCTGGTATCACGGGCGCGCTGCCCAAAAAGCTTTCGACCAGCATGACTTTGCCGCGGCCTACGATCATCTCGCCGCCGGTCTCCGTGTGTCGCCCGAGAGCGCGAACATCCATCTGGCGGCGGCCCGTGCCGCCCGCAAACTAGGATTTCTGAATGATGCCGAGGAGCACCTGCGCGCTTGCCAGCGTCTGGAGCCGGAGATGTCCCCGGAAACGACACTGGAACTGACGCTCCTGCAAATCACGCGCAGTCCCATGACCTCGGCGCAGGAGAAGTATCTGCAAGATTGTCTGCGACATGGTTGCAACGACCCACTGGACCTGCTGGAAGCGCTGACGGATCAGTACATGCGCCGCTCCCGCTATGTCGAGGCCGCTCCTCTGCTGGACGCCTGGTTGGAGCGCCGGCCCGACGATGTGGAAGCGCTGGTGCGGCGCGGCTGGGTCTCGGATCATCTGTTTGACTTCGCAGGGACCTACGCTTGCTATGAAAAGGCCCTGGCCCGCGAGCCGGAACGGGACAGCATTCGCCTGCGCCTGGCCGAGATCCTGCTCCTCAACAATCGAGCCGGCGAGGCACGCACGCATCTGGAGATGTTGCGCCGGAAATCCACCGCGCCAGGAGTCGTCGTCGCCTACGCCCGCTGCCTCGATCAGCTAGGCGAGATCGACGAGGCCGGCCGGCTTCTCGATGAATTGCTGACCCGGTATCCTGAACACGCGCAAGCCTTGAGCGAGCGCGGCAAGGTGGCACTGGACAAGCGCGAGCCGGCCAGGGCGGAGGTTTACCTGAGGAAGGCGCTCAAGCTGGCCCCGAAGGACCGCCAGATTGTCTATTACATGAGCCAAAGCTCGGAGCAGCAGCACAAACCGGTGGCGGCCAGGAAGTATTCCGAAATGCTCAAGCAGATCGATGCGGACATCAAGACCGTCGGCAGTCTGCTGCAGGACCTGATGCGCACGCCTCATGATGCCAACCTGCGCTACCAGATCGGCGCCGTCTTCTTGAAGAACGGCCAGGAGGACGAGGCCATGCACTGGTTTGCCACGGCGCTGGAGGAGAACCGCGTCCACCGGGCCACGCACCAGACCATGGCCGATTACTACGAACGCGCGGGCAACCTGGAACGTGCCAGGAAGCATCGCCAAATCGCGGCAAAGCTGGCTTCACTACCATAGGGCAAGGAAAAGAATGGGGACCTGGCTTCATGCCGACATTGGCCGAGCCGATGCCTGGCCGAGCCCTGTCCCCCGCTCTATTCGCCAGCGCTAGGGCTTCTGGAACTCGCTGTCGTCCACCTTGTCCAGGAACTTGATGTCGCTCACCTCGAGTTCCATGAACTTTTTGCCGTCGTGGTTGACGACCAGTTTCTTGGCGGCCTTCTGGCCGTCCACATCCTGATATTCCGTGACAATGCGTTCCTCGTCCACTTCCTGCATGGTTTGACCGTCCAGCTTGCGCGATTCAGTCTTGGCCAGCAAGCCGGTGTCCTTGTCAAAGTAGAGGCTGATGTCACGATGCCCCTTGCTCGATACCTTGACGCCGACCGCAGGCTTGTCGTTCACCTTGACCTCGCCCAGGGCGCTCAGCGTATACATCGGATCGGTAAGCAACGGCACCAGGCGTGCGGCCTTGATGGCGTAGCTGGCTTCCTTTAACTCCTCCAGGACCTTTTCCGGCAGCTCCTGGTCCATGCCGTTGAGGGTGAGAGAGCCTTTCTGGCCGTTGTAGAGGGTGACTACATTGGCCTTCTTGCCATTGATCTCCAGATTCATGACCTCCTTGAATTTCCCGTCGAAACTCGTGGTCATCTCCTGGGTGAAATCCAGGCCGCCCAGTAGTTGAATGTTGCCTTTGCTCTTGGCCTGAACCGCCCTCAGTTTATTGAGCTTCTCGGCGCCGCCGTGGGCCTTGATCGCCTTTTCGAGGACCGCCTTGGATTCGTCCTGAGCACGTGAAATCGAAGCCATGCCCAAAACGAGCGCGATCGCCAAACATCCCATCGCCAACTTGCGCATATGCCACCTCGACATTCCAAGAAAGGGAGAACCGCTCCTCGGCCGCCGGGAGCTGAACGTCAATCGGCCGAGCAGAAGACTGCCCAGCTAAGGCTAGAGAAGTTTTCGCTGAAGGCAAGGGACAGCCGTCTCGCCATCGTGGTCATTCGTCATTCCGTCATTCAGGACATCTGTGCCGGCAGTCGGCGCGCCTCGCGAAGAGACCTACGGCTCTTCCAACAAGCAATCCGGCGCATAAGATAGAGGCAGCCGGTTCCGGCGCTGCTTTTCAGACTTTTTTGAGGGGCCGACCATGAAGCTCTCCCGCATGTTGCTGGCGTTGTTGATTGCCGGCGTCCTGGCCGGCGTGGCTTATGTCCGCCAGGCCGCCGAGCCAAGCGGCGCCCGGATGGCCGATGCCGCGGATAAGCTCCTCGCCGGTCTGACCGCGGAGCAGAAGACCAAGGCGAGCTATGCCTTCGATGACCACGAGCGTTTCAACTGGTACTTCACGCCGCGACAAGACGCCCAGAAGCGTTCCACGCGTAAGGGATTGCCGCTGGAAGAGATGACGGATGCTCAGAAGGATGCCGCGCGGGGGCTCCTCAAGGCCGGCACCAGCTCCGACGGCTACAGCAAGGCCAGCACCATCATGAGCCTCGAAGCCATTCTCAAAGACCTGGAGGACGGCCGCATGGTGCGCAACCCGGAGTGGTATTTCTTTACGATTTTCGGCACGCCGTCAAAGACCGGCAAATGGGGCTGGCGCGTGGAAGGGCATCATCTGTCCTTGAACTTCACCATCGACGGCGGCAACGTGGTCGCCGCCAGCCCGGCATTCTTCGGCGCTAACCCGGCCACGGTCAAGCAGGGGCCGCGCCAGGGCACGCGCACCTTGCCCGAGGCGGATGACCTGGCCAGGGAGTTGTTCCAAGCGCTCGACGAGGAGCAGCGCAAGACAGCCTTTCAGGAGAAGCAATTCCCCGAGATCGGCGAGCACACCCGGGCCCCGGATGTGGGTGAAGCGAAAGGGATCGCCTACGCGAAGCTGGACAGCAAGCAGCAGCAGCTCTTGCTGAAACTCGTGAAGGCCTATGCCGCACGTATGCCGGAAGATATTGCCGCGGCGGAAATGGCCGGCGTGGAACGCGGCGGCGTCGACAATATCCACTTCGCCTTCGCCGGCGGCACCGAGCCGGGCAAACCGCATACCTACCGTATCCAGGGGCCGACCTTCGTCATCGAGTTCCTCAACATTCAGGCCGACTCGGCGCGCAACCCCGCCAACCATATTCATAGCGCCTGGCGCAGCCTGAAAAACGACTTCGGCGCAGCCAATTAGTGCTCTCCTCACGCCACGGTTGGCAAACTCAGTTGGCGCCATAACGGCACACGGCAGGAAAGGTTGCGTCCGAAAAAAGATTGAGTTTGCCAGTTCCCACGTTTCTTGAGCCGGGGGGGCTGACGGCGTCTGCCCGTCAATTACACAGGCATGCGGTCAAGGTTGCCTGCCAAACACAATAGGAATCGCACTAGCCCTAGGGCCCGAGGCCAGTTTGCAGCCTAACAAGCCGGCTACCTGAGGAGGAGCGCATGCCCACCCTGATAGCAATCCTGGCTATTTTCGGCGCGACCCCTGGCTCACACGATGCGCTCGCTCCCTGGGGAACGAACCATTGCCCGACGGACCTGCCGAAGCGGCACGTTGAGGAAATTGCCGCCGGCCGGCATGTCTATGTGATCCGGCAGAGGGGCACCATGGACGGCACAAACTGCCGCTCACCGCTTGGCGTGGGGATGATGGACGGGCCGGCGCTCGAGCAGACCTGGGAGTCAAACCGCGCGGTCCGGTTGGAAAACGTGGGCGCGACCAACCTGGTCAACCCGTGGCTCTCAAACGGTCGCAACACCTTCCGCACGCTTGACGAGATCGTGGCCGCCGCCGTGCAGCCGGGCATGACGGATCGCGAAAAGGCCTTCGCCCTCTGGTTCCAGCAGATCCGCCATCGCTATCATTGGGCCGGCGACAACACCGAGCTGGGGGATCCCGTCAAGGTCTTCAATGTCTACGGGCATAACACCTGCGGAAACGATTCCATCTGCCTGGCCGGCCTCTGGCGCCGGGCGGGGATGAAGGTGACGCCGGCCCGGCTCGTGGGCCACTGCGTGTCGCAGGCGTTCTTTGACGGCCGCTGGAACCTCTTCGACGGCGACATGCACTGCATGTACCTGCTGCGCGATAACCGAACGGTCGCGGGGGAGCAGGACCTGGTGCGCGACCACGACCTGATCAAGCGCAGCCACACGCAGGGCATCCTCAACCCCGACAAGCGCGCCAACGACGAGTGGGAGGCGTCCATATTCATTTTCGAGGGAAAGCCTGCGGGGGATCGCGACTGCACGGCCGGCACCTCCATGAACATGATCCTGCGGCCCAACGAGGCCATCACCTGGCGCTGGGGGCATGCGGACCCGGTCAAGTATCACGGCCCAGACAAGCCGAGGTATCCAGACACGATCTGCAACGGACTGTGGGAATATCGGCCGGACTTCTGCCAGGACCTGTGGCGGAAAGGGACCGCCTCGGCCGTGGGCATCCAGGCGAACGGCGGAGAGCTGACGGCCGAGGAGGGAAAGACAGGCACCGTCGTCTGGACTCTGCGCAGCCCGTACGTCTTCGTGGGCGGCAAGCTCGAGGTGGTGGGAAGCGGAGCGAAGTTTTCGCTTTCCTGGGATGGCAAGTCATGGATGGAAACCGGGCCGGACCTCGGGCGGTTTTTCCCGCCCGCTGGACCGGCGCGCTACGCATACAGTCTCCGCTGTGAGCTGAGCGCCGGCGCCCGTCTCCAGCGTCTTGGCATCGTGAACGACCTGCAGATGGCCCCGCTTGCTCTGCCGGCGATGTCGGTCGGGGACAACCAGTTCGTTTACCGGGACGAATCTCCGGGCGGACGAAAGGTGTGGATCACGCACGAGTGGGTCGAGCGCTCCATGTCCCGGCCGCCGCAAGCTCCAGCGGCGCCTGTGTTCCCGCCCGATGGCGGCGAAGCCGAAGGCACCGGCTTCGTATTCCGGTGGACGCCAGCCCGAGATCCGGACGGCGACCGGATAGCCGACTACCACTTTGAGCTCTCGGATCGGCAGGACTTGAAGTGGCCTCTCTCCACGAACTTCTACAAGCTGATCTCGAAGACGCCCGACCGCGGCAAGTGTCAGTACACGCTGCCACACAGTGGTCTGCTGGTCCCAGATCAGATGTACTACTGGCGGGTCAGGGCCAAGGATGAGCGAAGGGTCTGGGGCCCCTGGAGCTCGACCTGGAGCTTCACGCCGCGCGCACCTGCGTCGCCCATTGATGTGACGCTCGCCGTCGATCCGGACCGGGGCGCCGGGCTGCTGCGCTGGCAGGCCAATCGGGCCGGACGGCGGCCGATCCGGTACCGGATCTACGGCAGCGACGAGAAAGGCTTCACGGTCAGTGACAAACCGTTCACGGCCAGCGTCGGGATGTCGAAAGAGATCCCCGCTATTCGTTCCTCGAACTTCGTGACCGAGGTGGCGGCGACCGAGGTTGCCGTCATCGGCGCGGAGGTTAATCTCCCCAACGCGAACCGAGCCTACTACCGCGTGGTGGCCGTGGACGACAAGGGGAATCGGAGCGGGCCTTCCGACTTCGCCGAGGCGCCCCAGCCGATCCTTTGTTCTCGGCCCGTCCTCACCGCCAAGGTAGGATCGGAATACCGCTACCCGCTCTCCGCCGTCCGCTCGCTCGGAGACCTCCGTACGCGCGTGGTCGGCGGCAGAGAGACGCTCAACTTCTGGGACATCGAGACCCCAGGCTTCGCCCTGCAGCAGGGTCCGGCGTGGCTCAAGATAAACAAGAGCACCGGCCTGCTCTCGGGCATCCCGGACGGCCCCGGAAAGTTTGATGTCGTCGTCACCGCGAGAATCGATCGCGAGGTCCGGAGGCTGGACGAGCGCGCCCTGAGCTGGGGATTGGAGAAGACGGTGTCCACGGCCACGCAGCGGATCGGCATCGCGCGTCAGAGATTCACGATCGATGTCGCGCCCTGATTCGCGGGACGCCGCAGACTTTCGCGGGAGGGTGAGGCGGAGCCGGGGGTGGGGAAATTACCGACGGCGAAACAGAACCGGGTCACCCCGTTTGGTGAGAGTCATTGCCAAAGTATGAATGAGCAGCCCCATGATGCCAATCCATTTCTTGAGCCAGGAGGATATTTGCTACGCGGTCCGGAGTAAGCTCCTCTTGGGGAGACGCGGCTTGTTCGCAATGAATTAGGGGCAAACCCGTTTGCTTGTCTTTCGTGACCGAGGGCGCCATGACGTCGGCCTCCGCGTGTGTGGCAGCAGCCAGGCCTTTGCGCAGCAAATCGGCCACTGCATCCTTAAGTTTCCGGCCATCAGGCCATGTCGCCGAGCATCTTCTTTAATTTACTTGAGCCATCTTTTAACTGCTTCCGATCTTGCCGGTTTAGCAACGACGCTCTGATCAGGAATGTTTCGACGTAATTAAGACGCCGGTTCGCGACCTTCATAGCGCGACGCTTGTAGGTTTTGTTGGTCTCGATTTTCTGGACTTTGGCGATTACGGCAGCCGTCTTTTTATCGTTCAAAGCTCACCATTCCTTTTGCCGTTCTTCATGAATTGAAACGCGTTCACGAAGCCCAGGCCGGTCCGGCCAGCAGGGCTTCCAGCGCGAAGTGCGACCAGGTCTCGAAGTCATCACGCTGGGCATGCAATTCTTGAATTGAAGAAAAACCTGTCTGGGTCAGGGCTTGCTCACGGCGTGTCACCTTCGGCTCTTGCAGATCAAAGATATGCACGATACCCAGATGCACCTGGCCGACGGCGGTCGAATCGTCATTGATGAGACCGAGACAGTGTTCGGTGAAAGGAGTTTCCAGCCGGACCTCTTCGGCTACCTCGCGAAACATGCCCTCGCGATAGGGGCTGTCGAAGAGGTTTTCGTCCGTGAGGCTGATGTGGCCGCCGACGCCGATCGAGCGCAGGGCGTGCAGCCGGCTTTCGCTGGCGCGTTTGCCGCGCGTGTAGTGAAAGACCTGGTCTTGCCAGCGCAGCACGACATAGGGGACGATCTGCTTGAAGCTTGGATCGGTTTCCACTGCGGAGCGCGGCCGGTAGCGGAGATGGCACGGCTCCAGGATACGTGGCAAGTAGTGATCGACTTGACCGCTGAATCCCTGAAAGACGCCGGCCTCGTGAAAGACCGCCGTGGGAATCACGAGCACCTGTTCGGCGGAAGGGTCCATCACGGTGTCTGGTCTCTGGTTCGGGGAGTCGCGGATGGTTTGGGATCGAGGCGCTCGGCGGCAGGGCGGGATTTCCGCTCGGCGGCCGGCGGAGCAGGGAGGGTCAACCATTTGCTCACCAGCACCAGCACGAAGATGAGGGCCAGCAAGAGCAGGCCCATGCGCCAGGTCTCGCGCCGGCTGCGGCGTGACAGCAGGGCGTCCAACCCATGCTGATCGTGTGCTTCCACGGCAATCTGGAGGTTAAGCTCATAGGAGCCTTGCGGATAATCTCCGGCCTGCTGCTCACTGAGAAAGCCCTGGTACTCCCCGCCCTGGGCGTCCGCTACCACCAGGGCGTCAAAGCCGAGCGCGTTGCTGAAGGCGAAAGTTGCCGGCCAGAGATCAAAGCGCGTGGTGGTAGGCAAGAGCATCCACAGGCCGCGCACAAGCGGGGCGGCGGGCGCCTGGCGCTCAAACACCAGCCGGCCTCCGTCCACGAGGGCCTGGGCGCCGCCGAGCAGCACGGGACTGTCGTCCTGTCCCTTCAGGATTTCTTCCAATTGCGCGACCGTGCGTCGTGGAAAACCGGTTGCCGGAAGAGAGAGAGCCGGCAGCTCGCCACGCATATCCCATCGGGGCGGAAAGTGATCGGCGACCAGGAACGGGTCGCCTCCTAAACGCTGATAAGCTTCATGGCTGAGAATCAGCAGATGGAAGCGCAGCGCGCTTGGATTATGGCCATCGGCGTGATCGGCGACCTGAACGATGGCAACCTGCCTGCGGCCAAAGGGCTGTGCGAAAAGTGCCTGCGGGCAAGCTATCCCAGGCGGGCGCACGCCAAAAGCAGCGCAAAGCCGCTCCGCCTCGGGCAGCCAATCGTCCACAAAGCCGGGCGACCGCGCCATCAGCTGAAGACAGTCTGGACTTTGACCGCTGTAAATGGCTTGTTCGAGCACGATGTCAGGCATAACGATCTATTCTATGCCGGGCAGGTTGGGCCAGGCAAAATCGGACTCGAAGGTGACATAACTCTTGCCGCACCAGGTATCCCCCGCGAGGATGCCGAGCGCCAGCGGGTCGTCATCCGCCGAGGAAATGTCCACGACGACGCGATCGGAGTAATCGTGATCCGTGACACGAATGCGGACCTGGTCGCCCAGCTTCCAGCGAATCCTGCGCGGGAATTCATAATTCCATTCGGGATCGTAGGAATTCACCACGATGTTGCTCGGGCCGTAGCGGGCGCCGGCGACTTCCAGTTCAACGGACAGATCGGGACCGCGACTGAAGAAGTGCGCGACCTTCTTGTCGAAATGGCCGCTGCGCAGGACAACGCGGTATTCGCCGGGAGCGGAGACACGCTCGGTCCAGCGCAGCAAGTCTCCGGTCGCTGTCCTGTAGCGTCCGCCTGGATGCGCCGCCTGGTAGGCCCGGCAACGAGCTACCAGCTCCGGGATATTGCCCGGTTGCTCCAGGTACAGATCGCGCAGAGCCCGGCAGTCACGCTTGTCCCAATCGTCCTCAATGCGTTTCAATGCCGCCGTCGCCTCGGTCGCGAAAATTCCGGCCGGATGCCGATCCAGATAATGCTGGTAGTGTTCGCGGCGCCTGTCAAAGTCGGAGGGCGCGCTGGCGGAATACTGGCGGGCGGTTTCGATTTCGCGCTCTTCCAGGCGGCGCAAGTATGCCACCCGACGCGCGCGCACGTCAGCCTCAGGTTTCGATCCCGGATATTCGCGCAGCATCAGATCGCACTGCGTCACCAGCACCAGCAGGTCGGTGCCTTCGGCCTCGGCACGGGTTAGCCGGTCGTAGGCCAGCTGTGCGCGCTGCCGATCGGCGCTTAGCTTTTGCGCCTGGTCGAGGGCAACTACCTGGGCCTGCACCTCCTGAACATATTTCTCGCCTGTGCGGCCGGCGGAGAGGGGGAGCAGGTTCCTGCCCGGATGCCAGCGCTGGTAGGCGTGCCAGTTTTCCAGCCGGGCCAGCGGATCGTTAGCATGCTCGGCATCAAACTGCAGGGCTTTTTGGTAGCCAAGAGCGTCGTAGGTCCAGAGCACGCTCAGCAGGCAGACGCAGGCAATCGCAGAGGTTAATAGAAGGCGCTTTGACAGCAGCTTGTGAACCTTTTTCGGGGGCGCCAGGTGAGTTGGATGTTCGGCCATGGCAATGGTCCTCAGGGAAGGCTGCGGCAGAAAACGCGCCGCGAAATCTCTGCCCTATTGTACTTCGCCTGGCTAGATTAGGTATTGCGCACATGAGCGCACGCGCATCGCTGCACCAGCCCGAAGCGCGGGCGAGGGACTCGCTTGGCGCTTTTTGAAGTTGCGCTTTTCTCTATGGCCTGGTCTTCCCAGACCCCTGCCGGCTCGTCCGGCAGGTGAAGCAGTTCGGGGGCTAGCAGGCGATGTTCTTTATCG
>DASZFN010000181.1:0-13680 GCA_035939715.1 Gemmataceae bacterium
TCGGCTTCGATCACACGCGCCTGACCTACCGCTTCCAGGGCCGCGATTTCCGGCTGACCGATGTGCACGGGCAGGTGGTGAAGGACTTGCTGGCGTAGGCTGCTCTGGAGTCTCAGGGTAAAATGCGCTCACAGCAGGTAACCAGGGAGTCACACCCATGCCGGTTCATGATTGGACCCGAGTTACGGCCGGTACCTTTCACGATTTTCATAGTGCATGGATCATTCACCTAAAAGAGGCCTTAAACAACGGTCTGTTGCCGGAAGGTTATTACGCTCTGTCCGAGCAGCATGCGGGCCGAGTCATTGCTGACATACTCACCTTGCAGGTAGACGAAAGCCCATCGATTACGCCGGCGATGTCTAGCTCGACAGCCGTTGCGGCGCCGCCTCGCGCAGGCCGAAAAATCAGCGCCAGTCAAAGTGCAAACTTTCGGTTTTTGCGCCGGAGTCTGGCCATTCGCCATTCCAGCAACCATCGGCTCATCGCGTTGATCGAAGTCGTATGGCCGGCAAACAAGGACCGGGCTTCCAGTGTCCGCGATTTTGTGCGAAAAGCGCATGCGGCACTGCAACACGGATGTCACCTGGTTGTCGTTGACCTGTTTCCACCGTCGGCACATGATCCCGAAGGAATTCACGGCGCCATCTGGGAGCTTTTTGGGCCGGCTGAAGATCTGCCGAGCGCCGACAAACCATTGGCGCTTGGAAGCTATGTCGCAGCGGACTTACCCGACGCTTATGTCGAATTCATTGCCGTAGGCGATCCTTTGCCTGAAATGCCTCTCTTTCTGGAGCCGGATCGGCACATCGATTTGCCCTTGGAATCGACCTATGAGCAGGCCTACCGCGGCGTGCCGGCGTATTGGAAAGCCGCCATCGAGCGACATGCCTGATCGGCTCAATACTTCTCCGAAGTTTTAGCTATCAGTTCGAGACCGATGAAAACGCGATGCGCTGCAATTCCTTCCGCATCTCCGAGGCATCTGAATTCGGCAAGCCGGCGCGCTGGACGAGGAGGACCACGAACAAATCCTTGCGCGGATCGATCCAGGCTTGCGTGCCGAAGGCGCCGCCGTGGCCGTAGGTGCCGGCGGAAAGCATTGCGGTGACGCCGGCCGGCTTGCGCACCACGCCCCAGCCGAGGCCCCAGCCCATGCCGTCGGTAAAGCCGGATTTGAGCTGGCCGGTTTGATCTTGCGTCATGGTTTTGACGCTCGCCTCGGAGAGGATCTGCTTGTCGCCTGCCGTGCCGCGGCGGAGCATCATCTGGTAGAGCCTGGCCAGGTCGCCGGCCGTGGAGTAAAGACCACCGGCCGGGATCGGATACTTTGCCCCGACGGGCGGGCCGATGATCGAGTTGGCGACGGGCTTGAGCTGGCCCTCTTTGCTGCGTTCGTAGGTCATGGCCGTTCGCTGCAACTGCTCCGTCGAAGGATAGAAGGTGGTAGCGCTCATGCCGAGCGGGTCGAAGATGCGCTGCTTGAGGAACGACTCGTAGGCTTGGCCGGACAGGACCTCGATGATGCGTCCCAGCGTGTCGATGCCGGTGTTGCAATAGCTCCACTTGCTGCCGGGCTCGAAGTCGAGCGGCCGTTGCGAGAACGCCATGACTGCTTCGGCGAGGGTATGGTTGCGCTTGCCGTACAGGTTGGTAAGACCGCTGGGCGGCCCCGGCAGACCGGAGGTGTGGGTTAACAAGTCGCGAACGGTAATGACCCGCGACGGCTTCTTCAGCGTCACGGCATCCTTGGATCGGTCGGCAACCAACATCTGGCCGCGAAACTCGGGGAGATGCTTCTCTACCGGGTCATCCACGGACAGCTTGCCTTCGTCCACCAGAATCATGATGCCGATGGCCGTGATCGGCTTGGTCATGGAGGCGATGCGGAAGAGCGTATCCGGCCGCATGGGGGTGTTCGATTCCAGGACCTGGCTGCCGACGCTTTCTTGGCTGAGGATCTGGTCGTGGGTTCCGACCAGGGTAACCGCCCCGGCGATGATTTTATCGTCAACAAACTGCTGCATGCGCTCGCGGATGCCGGCAAGCTTGCTCCTGTCTGGTTCCGCGGCCCTTGCCGGGTGCGGCATGACCAGGGCCAGCAGCACCAAAAGAACGAACCGACCGGCAAACCGGGAGCAAGACGCAGTGCACAACATGAGGATTCTCCTTTGAAGTTTGTCGCCTGCGTAGTTTCGTAGCACGAATGGTCATGAATTGCCAGAGGCTGGTTGAAGGATTTTGCAAACGGAATTGAGGAGGCGGTCCGCAGCGGTTTTCTGTAATTCAAGGTGAGATCATGGCTGAAACGCGGTCAAGAACAATGCGCGGTAGACGGGTGATGGAAAATAGATGTGCGGCTCTCAAGCCGTGCTGGGGCGAGGTCCATGTCCCACCCCGGCCTCCGAGAAGAGAGGCTGGTTTGATCCGCCAATTCGGGAGACTGGAGGTTCAATCCAACCCGACACGGACTACTCAATGCCGCCATGCGTTCGATCAGCCGTCAGGTGCGAAGGTTGATCGGTGAACCAAATCCGTTCCCACGTGCCGCGGATTTGCCGCAGATCTTCGGATTGGTTGATCAATTCGTGAGTGCGCTCGTTGGGATCGCTGGAATACGCGGGGACCAGGCAACCTGCATTGGCAAACGCCAGCCCCGTAACGGCCGCCAGCAAGAGGATGCGCCGCATGGAAAGCCTCCCTGCCCCCTGAGATACGGAAAAGAAATCGCCCGCACCTGCGGTGGGTGATCTTGAGGGATTTATCGGTACGAGCGCAGGGAAACTTGAGGTAAACTCTGCGGAAGGTGCCGGCGGTGGGTAGGACGGATTGGCAATCCGTCCTACAAGTCAGCGCCAAGGGTAATCAGGGGGATTTGCGGACACGGTTGCCGGCCTTGGTGTCCGCGCTCTCTGCCTCGCCGTTGTCGTCGGCGCCCAGAACCACCGGCTCTGTCCGGTCTTCGGGAGAAGGCAGCCTGGCAAGCTTGCGGACCTTTTCTTCCATTTCCTTACCCGGCTTGAAAGTGACGACCATTTTCGGCTCAACATCCACGCGTTCGCCCGTGCGCGGATTGCGGGCCTTACGCGCCTTGCGCATCTTGACCTCGAAGACGCCGAAATTGCGTAACTCAATGCGCCCGGCTTCGATGAGGGTATCGACGATGGCGTCGAAGGTTTGCTGGACAATGTCCTTGGTCTTCAGCTGGGTCAAGCCGATCCGTTCCGAGATCTGTTTGACGATTTCTTTCTTGGTCACGCCTGAGTTCTCCTAACAATAGCCGGAGAGGGGGTCGCCCCTTCCCCGGGCTCCAGAGCAGTTGGATCTTTTCGACCCCTGATCAGCCGCGAGCGACAGACCATGTAGAAAACGCTTCAAGTGTAAAAGCCGCATAGGGTAATGTCAAGGTGAAAGGTCGTGGCCATCGCTTTTACGGCCGTGAACGGGGCCAAACCTTGAGCCAACCGGGGGACAAATAACGGTCGTGCCGTCTATAATGCTGGCCATAAGCTCTTGTACTTGGTAGGCCCCGCTTGCCGATCAGGTCCGAATTTCAGAAAGACCCCATGCTCCCAGTACTCATAACGGGTGGTTGCGGCTTTATCGGCAGCAATTTCATCCGCTATCTGCTTGAAGTGGATGCAAACACCGCCGTTGTTAACCTGGATCTGCTTACTTACGCCGGAAATCACGGCAACCTGAAAGACCTTGCAAGCCATCCGCGCTACCGGTTCGTGCGCGGGGACATCGCCGATGCAACCATCGTTCGCCAGGTGGTCGGCAGCGGCGTCAGTGCGATTATCAACTTTGCCGCCGAGAGTCACGTCGATCGCAGTATCGCCGACGCAGCCCCTTTTGTGCGCACCAACATATGCGGCACCCAGGTATTGCTGGACGCAGCCCGGGAATTCCAGGTCGAGCGCTATGTGCAGATCTCCACCGATGAAGTCTATGGCAGCCTGGGAGCCAGCGGCTCCTTCACCGAGGAAACGCCGCTCGCCCCGAACAGCCCTTACGCTGCCAGCAAGGCCGGCGCCGATATGCTCGTCCGCAGCTATGTGCATACCTTCGGTTTGCCCGCGCTTATCACGCGCTGCTCCAACAACTACGGGCCGTATCAGTTTCCGGAGAAGCTGCTGCCGCTCTTCATCAGCAACCTGGCGCGCGGGGAACCGGTGCCGGTCTACGGCGATGGACAAAACGTGCGCGACTGGATTCACGTCCGCGATCACTGCGCCGCCATCGAGCGCGTCTGGCGTTCCGGCCGCGCCGGCGAGGTGTATAACATCGGCGGCCGCTGTGAGCGCACCAACCTGGATCTGACATACACGCTGCTTGACGTCATGTGCAAACCGCGCTCGCTCATTCGCTACGTCAAGGATCGCCCCGGGCACGATCGCCGCTACGCCATCGACTGCAGCAAGATCGAGGCGGACCTGGGCTGGCGGCCGCAGATCGCCTTCGAGCAAGGGCTCCGCGACACAGTGCAATGGTATCTGGAACATGCCGACTGGATCGCCGGCATACGGACGGGAGAGTATCTGCAGTATTACGAGAAGCAGTATGGTAAGAGTCAGTCACTGGTCATTCGTCATTCGCGGCAGGCCAATGACGAATGATCATTGACGAATGACCATTTGATGATCATGCGGATCCTCATTACAGGAATCACAGGCTTCGCCGGCAGTTATCTGGCGGAGGCGTTGCTGACGGATAGGAGCGTGGAACTCCATGGCACGAGCCGGGACCAGGAATGGCCTGCGTCCTGCGCGCATCTGGCGGAGCGGGTCAAGTTTCGCACCTGTGATCTCTGCGATGCCGAGGCTGTGATGGCGGTGATTCGCGAGAGCCTGCCGGATCAGGTTTATCATCTGGCCGGGTTTGCCCATGCGGGCCAGTCCTTTCATGATCCGGATGCGGCCTGGGCCGGGAACTTGACGGCCACGCGGCGGCTTTACGAGGCGATTGCCCGCTGGGGAGGCAGACCCCGCGTGCTGTTCGTCGGCAGCGGATTGATTTATGGCGACGTATGCGGGCCGGATAATCCGCCCGACGAGGACGCGCCCTTTCATCCGAACAGCCCTTATGCAAGCAGTAAAGCGGCGGCCGATCTGGTTAGCTATCAGTATACGGTAGCCCCGGGACTGGACATCGTGCGCGTGCGGCCGTTTAACCACATCGGCCCGCGTCAAGCGCCGCTGTTTGCGGTCGCGCACTTTGCCCAGCAGATTGCCGCTATCGAACGCAGTACTTGTCCCCCGGTGCTGGAAACCGGCGACCTGCGGCCGCGCCGCGATCTGACGGATGTGCGCGACATGGTCCGGGCGTACATGCTGGTTATGGAACGTGGCCGAACGGGAAGGGCCTACAATGCCGGCACGGGCACGATCCAGTCGATGCAGGAGGTGCTCGAGCGGCTGCTGGCTCAGGCGCGCGTGAAAATCGAAACGCGCCAGCAAGCGGACCTCATGCGCATCGCGGAAACGAATGTGGTACGCGCCAATGCCACGCGCTTACGCCAGGAGATCGGCTGGCGGCCGCAAATCCCGCTGCAGCAAACGTTGACCGACATTCTCGAATACTGGAGGCAACAGCCTTGAGAATCGCTGTCATTGGCACCGGTTACGTCGGCCTGGTCACGGCCACCTGTTTTGCCGAGAGCGGCAACGATGTCGTGGGCATGGACACGGACAAACATAAGGTCGATTTGCTCGATGCCGGCAAATTGCCGATCTATGAACCGGGCTTGCAGGAACTCGTGCAGCGCAACCGCCGTGAGGAACGCTTGCGCTTCACGACGGATCTGGCCAGCGCCGTGCACAAGGCGGAGCTGATCTTCATCGCCGTCGGCACACCGCAGGCAAGCGACGGCGCCGCTGACCTCGGCAACCTCTGGGCGCTGGCGGACGCGGTCGCTCCGCACCTGGACGGCCCGCAAATCCTGGTCATCAAGAGCACCGTGCCGGTCGGCACCAACCGCCTTCTGAGCGACCGGCTGGCAACGCGGCTGCACCGCCCGGTGGAAGTGGCCAGCAATCCGGAATTCCTCAAGGAGGGGGCGGCGGTGGACGACTTCATGAAGCCAGACCGGGTTGTCGTCGGCGTCCGCAGTGCAACCACCGCCAATGCCTTGCAGGAGCTGTACAGCCCATTCCTTCGCACGGAGCACCCGTTTCTGGTCATGTCCCCTGAAAGCGCCGAAATGACCAAGTACGCGGCCAACGCCATGCTGGCCACCAAGATCAGCTTCATCAACGAAATGGCCAATTTCTGCGAGGCCCTGGGGGCCGACATCAATGATGTGCGCCGCGGCATCGGCCATGACGGGCGGATCGGTTTTCAATTCCTCTTCCCCGGCGCAGGCTACGGCGGCTCCTGCTTTCCCAAGGACGTGCGTGCTCTCGTGAGCATGTCGCGCCATCTAAAGACTTCGCTCCGCCTCATGGAAGCGGTTGAGCAGGTCAACGAGGCGCAAAAACGCATCCTGTTCCAGAAGATCTTCGCCCATTACGGCGCGGACTTGAAAGGCAAAACCCTGGCAATATGGGGATTAGCCTTCAAACCACGCACGGACGATATTCGCGAGGCGCCGGCCCTCGTGCTGATCGATCAGCTGTTGGCGGAAGGCGTTGCCCTGCGCGTGCATGATCCCGAAGCGTTATCCAACGTGCGCGCGCTGTACGGCGATCGCCTGGTTTATTGTGATCGTCCTTACGGCGCGCTCGAAGGAGTGGACGGGCTCGCCATCGTCACGGAGTGGCAGGAATTCCGCCGGCCTGACTTCGATTTGATGCGCAGGCTCATGCGCCAGCCGGTCGTCTTCGACGGCCGCAATCTGTATGAGCCCAAGATGCTGGCGCAGCACGGCTTCACGTGTTATGCGATCGGACGGCAGCAGCAGTAGTGACGAGTGACGAGTGACCAATGATTACTCGTCACTTGTCACTCGTCACTTCTTCAACGATCCGCCACGACAACCAGACAATCGCACTGCCTGGTTACGTAGGCGTAGAGCGTGACGAGTTTCGAGAGATGCTTTGTTCTCAGCCACCAGTGCCAGGGGCTGAAGTGGCCGCGGTCGCAAGCCAGCCGGGCGGATTCGCGGAGCCAGTTGCTGTGCCGAATCTGCCGGATGGGACCCGGCCGAAAACCGGCGCGCTGCAGCATGAGCTGCAACGTCCAGGGCGCAAAGTGCGTGAGGTGCCGGGGTAAGTCCAATCCGAACCAGGCCGAGCCGAACCAGCGAAAGGGAAGACTATCGATATTCGGCACCGCCACAATGAGCTGACCGCCTGGCGCCAGCAGCCGCTGCGCCTCGCGCAGCACGGTGAGCGGCGCGTGCACGTGCTCCAGCGAGTGCCACATGGTGATCAGATCAAAGCTGGCCGGTTCCAGGTCCAGGTGAGGCAGCGTGCCGACAAACGCTTGCAGTCCCAATTGCCGGACGCGCTCGACCGCCGCGGCCGAGACATCCAACCCAGTTACGTTCCAGGACAGGTCGCGCATCTTGAGCAAAAAGGAGCCGCCACCGCAACCGAAGTCCAGGAGCCGGCCCTGGCCACGGCGTACGAATGCCTCATATTCCTTGCGCGGCTGGTGGCAGGCGCGCAGGAGCCGGGAACGAACCTTCACGCGTTTGCGGCGGCGCAGCCGATGGGGGCGGTATGCTTCGGGGTAAAACTGGTCCATGCACTCGGGCCTGGGACGGGGATTCGTGAAGCACAGGCCGCATTCCTGGCACTGCACGGCGGCGAACCAGAAGCCGGTGCCTCCGGCCGTCGAATCCGGGGCTTCGACGAGCGACTGCCAGTTGCGGTTGCCGCACAGGAGGCAGGCGGGTTCTTCCCAGGCAATGGCAGGTCCCGGCTCGGCGGCGGGGGCAGCCAGGTCGCGCGGAAAAAAGCTCATGCAGTCAGAATCTCCGAAGGCTGTTCGTCGCCTCTGCTGGAAAATAGCGTGGACCGAACTATACAAATTGCAAGGGAATCGGTCAATTCCGGCACTTGGGCGGCGATCCGGGGAACCAGGGAAGGTGCGGCTGCGTCAAATGCGCATAAACTTCCCATTTACCCTTTGCAATAACCCCTTGGTTGCGATTATGATGGGTGGAGTCTCTTCGTTAAACGGGTAATCGGGCCGGACCCTGATTTCAGGGGTCTTACCCTGTTATCCGACCTCCTTCATGCGCAATGGCGTTCATGTTTGCTTAGGCGGAGACCTTTATCATGGCGACGACCGCGAGTTTCAAGCAGCAGTGCCCGAGCTGTGAGGCGATGGTGCCGATTCGGGACCCCAACCTGATTGGCCGCAAGATCGACTGCCCCAAGTGCAAATACCGCTTTGTGGTGGAAGACCCGGGCACCAGCGCCGACGAGGACGAAGATGTCAAGCCAGGTAAGCGCGATAACGGCAAGGGCGCCAAGAGCAAGACGGGGGCGCGGCGGCGCGATGAGGATGACGAGGACGAGGAGGACGTTGCTGCCAAGAAATCAGGCGGTAATAACAAGCTTGTGCTGGGGATTGGGCTGAGCGTCGTGGCGGTAGGCCTCCTGGGCGTGGTCGGCTATCTGCTTTTCGCCAGTGGCGATAGTTCCAGCAAATCGTCGTCAACGCCCGCGCCGGCGCCGATAGCCAGCAAGCCGCAAGAGACCGAAGCGCCCAAGGACACGGAAAAGAAAGAGGAGGCCGCGGCCGGATCGGCTGTCTCGGCTGAGTTCCTCACCAATCTTTTGCCTCCCGATACCGAAGGCGTCTGCCTGGTGCATATGCAAGACCTGATGCGGACGACCCTGGGCCGGGCCATGTTCGAGTCGCCCGGCTCCTTCCGCAGCGACGCGCTGCAGCGCCGGCTCGGCTTTTCGATCGATGACGTCGATGTCATCGTGCAGGGTTGGAATTTCAGCCAGAACTGGTCGCTCAACGTCGTGCACACCACGAAGCCCCTCGATCTGGAGAAGGTCCAGGCGGCGCTGCGAGCCAAGCCGGTCGAGGAGAAGGACCGGATCGAAGGGCAGGAGTACTTCATCCTGGACAACAATCCCTGGCTGGACATGCTCGGCCAGGCGAGCTTCGCGATGGTCCTGCAAGCCAATCCGGCCACGATTCCGCCGCGCTCCGGAGCGCGCGCCATGCGCGTCTACGATACGCAAACACTGGTCTTCGCCGATGCCAGGCCGATGCAGACTTTCCTGAGCAAGAAAGGCGTCTTCGACAAGAAGTCGCCGGATGCGCCGGCGCCGTCGGGAGACGCCAAGCCGAAGGAAGGCGGGGACGAGGTGGCCGACGGACCGAAGGGTATGCGCATGCGCATGGGCGGCATGGGCGGCCCGCAAGGCATGGGCGGCCCGCAAGGCATGGGCGGCAATCCCATGATGCAGCAGCAACAGGGCAATCAGCCGAAACCCGAGGAAGCCGCGCCTTCCGGCGCCTACCTGACGATTGAGCCTGCCCTGAAGACGATGCTGGACCGCGTCGAGGCGAAGCAGCCGGTGGTCAGCCTGGCCCTGGACACGCTGGCAGCGCAGCGCGGCCGCATCTCGCTGCAGGATCTCAAGCTCCTCAACATCGCCACCATATTCCAGGAAGCGAGCATTATCGGCGCCGCCCTCAACTTTAAGGACGGTATCACCGTCACGCTGGGCGCCAGTTACCGTAATGACGATGACGCGGCCAAACACCTGAAATCGACGCAGAAACAGGATGGCCCCGACCTGGCAAGCCTGCTCAGCAAGGCGATGGACATCAAGGTCGAGTTTACGGAAGAGGACCCCGAGCAAGCCGCCTTGCAAGCCGGCGAAGGCATGCCGGGTATGGGCGGCAGGGGCATGGGAATGGGCATGCCCGGCATGAACATGCCGGGGGCCGGTTTGAGCAGCATGAAGCCCAGCATGGGCGCCGGCGCCGGTGGCGGCGCCCCGGCCATGCCGCCACGGCAGCGCGGTGGCGCTGGTATGCCGGGCAGCAAACCCGGCGACATGGGCGAAGGGGTCATGGGCATGGGACGGCCAGGCGGCATGGGCATGGGCGGCATGGGCATGATGGGCCAGCAGGGCACTGAGACAAAGAAGGACGAAAAGCCCAGCTCCACGGTGCTCCTCAAGACGCCCGACAAGAACCTTATGCTCCTTGTCATCCACCTGATCGAAGCGGGCCCCAACAGCAAACTGATCAATGGCCGTCTCCGGCAAATGGTCATGCAGCAGAAGGGCAACCTGGATATGGCCGGCGGCCAGCTTCGCCTGCACGAGCTCGGCGTCGCGGTCCGCAGCTATCCCGAGTCAGCGCCGCACCAGGGCGTGTTCCCGCGCGGCACGCTGGAGCGGCAACTTCCCACCACGCGCGACGGCAGGCCCTATCCCCCCAACCAGCGCCTAAGCTGGATGGTCGAACTGCTGCCTTATCTTGGTCCCGAGCAGCAAGCGCTTTACCCGATGATCGATAAGCAAAAATCATGGGCCGACGCGGACAACTTGCCTCTGGCCTCGGTGCTGGTGCCGCAATTTCTCGATCCTTCGTATCCGCCAAGCTCCTGGTGGTCCAAGGCGCCGAACGGCGAAGCGGTAGCCGGCACGCATTTTGTCGGCATTGCCGGTATCGGCCTCGATGCCGCGGACTACTCCGACGGCGATCCGACCGTGGCCAACAAGCTCGGCATCTTCGGCTACGATCGCCAGATGCGTTTGTCGGACGTCACCGACAAGACCTCCAACACGATCTTGCTGGTCCAGGTGCCGCCCACCTACAAGCGCCCCTGGATGGCGGGCGGCGGCAGCAACGTCGTCGGCGTGCCGGAAACCGGCAGCATTCGCCCCTTCGTGAGCACCTCGCGCGACGGCAAACGCGGCACCAACGTCCTCATGGCGGACGGCTCGGTGCGGTTTATTTCGGAGAATGTTTCCGATGACGTCTTCAAGGCTCTGTGCACAGCGAAGGGTGGCGAACCGGTCTTCCTCAATCGCGATGCGCCGCTGGTGCCGCCCCCGGAGGGTCAGCCCGAGTTGAAGGTAATCCAACCGCAAGTGCTGACGGCGCCGCCGAAACCTCCTAAACCGATTGAAACTATCAAGGAAACCAAGAAGGAAGATTCTCAAGAAAAGGTGGTCGCCATCTTTAGGACGCATTGTATGACGTGCCACTCGGGTGCTCGAGCAAGAGGTCCCAGAGGCGGTCAGCCTTATCAGCTGTTCACGAGCGCGGGCACTTTGAATCCCAATGCCGATAAGGCGAAGCTGGCGGAGATGGTGGAAAGCGGAAAAATGCCGCCCCGAAACCCGAACCGTCCGCAAATTCAAGCTGAAGAAATTGCCATTATCCTGAAATGGGCGGGTGGCAAAAACTGACCTGCTCGGAAACAAGGATCGATATAGCCTGTGGATCGACCGGCCGCTCATCGAAGACGCTCGATGAGCGGCCTTTTTTGTCCGGAGTCGTCGAAGAGTAGCTCGGATGGTGCATCCCTTATTTCTCGGTGTGGATGTCGGCACGCAAAGTTTGCGCGCCTCCCTGGTCGATTCTTCCGGTAATTGCTGCGCCTGGTCAATTCATGAGATCGAAACCGCGCATCCGCAGCCTGGCTGGGCGGAGCAAGAGGTCAATGCTTGGTGGCGAGCGGCCCGCAGCGCGATCGGCAAAGCCCTGGCGAATGCGCGCGTTTCCGCAGACCAAATTGCAGCCATCGGCCTGGATTGCACGGCTTGCACGGTCCTCGCCTGCGACGCCGCGGGCCAACCTCTTCGAGCGGCCCTCCTGTGGATGGACCAACGTGCCTATCGCGAGGCCGAGGAAATCAGTGCCACGGGCGATCCCAGCCTGCGCTATGTCTCCGGCGTTGTCTCTCCTGAATGGATGTTGCCCAAGGCGCTCTGGCTGAAACGACACGAGCCGCGGATCTACCAGTGTGCCGAGCGCCTGGTGGAATGTACCGACTGGCTCATGCACCGGCTCACCGGCGAGTGGACCTTGTCGCTCAATCACGTCACGGTGAAGTGGAACTACGCGCGCCCAGATGGAGGCTGGAGCACGGCCTTGCTCCGCCGGGCGGGCCTGGAAGAGCTGCCTGAGAAATGGCCGTCGCGCATCGTCCCCTTGGGAAAAGGAGAGGCACGGCTATCAACCACGGCCGCCGCGGACCTGGGACTACGGCCCGGCATTCCAGTCGCCCAGGGCGGCATCGACGCCTACCTGGGCATGCTTGGCATGGGCGCGGTCGGCGCGGGCGACCTGGCCATGATCATGGGCTCGAGCACCTGCCACCTGGCCATGTCGGAGAAAGGGGTGTTCGGCAGCGGCATGCTCGGCTGCTATCCCGACGCCGTCGTCGAAGGACTCTACACGCTGGAAGGGGGTCAGACTTCGACCGGCTCCATTATCAACTGGTATCGTCAACACTTTGCCGGCAACGAGGCTGCCGAGGCCGAGCGCAGCAGCCGCAATGTCTACGAAATTCTGGACGCCAAGGCCGCCGCTGTGCCGGCCGGCTCCGACGGTCTCGTTTGCCTCGATTACTGGCAAGGCAACCGCTGCCCGCTCAAGGACCCGCGGGCGCGCGGCACGCTGTGGGGCTTGACCTTGTCGCACGGGCCAGGGCACGTTTTCCGCAGCATCTACGAAGCCACGGCCTTCGGAACCCGGCACATCGTGGAAGATCTGCACAGCCACGGCTTCACGGTCCAGCGCCTCATTGCGGGCGGCGGCGGCGCCAGGAGCCGGCTCTGGCTGCAGATCCATGCCGATGTGCTCGAGCAGCCGATTCATGTGCCGCGCGACAGCGAGGCCTGCGTGCTGGGCTCGGCGCTGGTAGCCGCCGTCCACTGCGGCCATTATGCCGACTTCCATGAAGCAGCCCAGCACATGGTGCACAGCGCCACCGTCATTGAGCCGCAAGGCAGCAACAGGGCAGCCTATGATTACTTCTACAAGAAGTACCTGGCGACTTATCCGGCTTTGCGCGCGCTCATGCACGACCTGTCTGAGGGGAAGTAGTCGTTGTCCCGTAGAACGGAATTTATTCCGTTTCAGCCCAGTGCTGAACGGAATAAATTCCGTTCTACAGGACACGTATCGGACAGTCTGTTAGAACTGCGGAATCATCACGCGCTCCCCGCCCTTCAGCGCCGACTGATGCGCGCAGATGCCGACCATCGTCCAGTTCGCCGAGGTGGCGGCATCGGGCATGGCGGGCCGTTCCCCCGTCACGGCCAGCAGCCAGTTGTGGGCTAAATGCGGATGCGAGCCGCCGTGGCCTGCCCCCTGGATGAACGACAGATGGTCCGCGTCTTGAATGGTGCCGGTGAATTTGCGGATCGGCTGAGGCAACAGCTGCCCGTAGTCCGGCACCTTGACGCGCTGGGGAATCTTCGGCTCAGGGAGGCCCTTGGTGTGGATAATGGGCTGCTCGTTTTCCACCTGCTGCCACTCGAAGCTCTTCTTGCTGCCGGTAACGTCAAAACTTTCGCGGTATTGCCGGGCCGTCTCGAACAGACTGCGCGTCACCTCGGCGACCACGTCGGAGTCCTTGATTTTGAACGTGGCGGTCTCCAGGGCAAACGGACTACCGTAGCGGCCGATCAAGTCTTCGCGGATGCGGCCGGAGCCGTGGCAGACCACGCTCTCCGCATGCTTGCCCAGCAGCGCCAGGCAAGGACTTACGCAGTGGGTCGCGTAGTGCATGGGGGGCAACCC